>JAEUTR010000183.1 GCA_016787365.1 Bacteroidia bacterium | reverse complement strand
GTTCTTCGATACCATATGCTTTAATCTGATTATTTTTAATAATGCAGTTTTTACTAAATTGTAAATAGATTCCAAAAAAATTATCATCAAGAATATTATTACAAATAATAACATTACGAGTATCATACACTTTTATGGCGCAGGGATCATCTAGAGTGGCGAATCCAGAATGTTGTATTCTAAATCCTGAGACTAAAGTATTTGCCGCCTTAATGGATAGAATTTCATACTTATTTTGACCATCTAATATTGGAAAATTAACGCCTATTAAATTAACTGTTTTACTTAATATTATATTGCCTTCTTTATAAATACCTTCATGAACATATATAGTATCTCCGTTTTCAATTTTATCAAGGGCACTTTTTATACTTTTAAATGGCATATTTTTTCCAACTTCAAACTTATTTGCATAAATAAAATGACAAATAAAAGAAAGTAATAATATGGCAATTATTTTTTTCATTATTTATTGATAGTATTCCAGTCTGTAAATTCTGCTGCTAAATCGACTGCATATGTATTTGCGCTTTCTTTATTTTCAAAAGCAGCAATATTTCCTCCCATTGGGCTTTTTACATTTTCTCCCTTAATATAAACTGCTATTTCAACAGGTAGTAGCTTATTATCACTTAAAAAATTGGCGACGTATAATCCAGCATTTAATGCTTTTTCTTTATTATCGTTCTTATAATCTAGTAAACACGAAATATCATCGAATTTATATGTTCTTCCTTTTGTTGTGAATAATACCGCAGCAAATTTTGGGTTTGATATTGTCATTCCACAATTATCGCAATTATCTGAATTTAATTTAATAGTATCAGGTTTTGTTGGTTCACATGAGAATAAAGAAAACAATATAATAGGCAAAGCCATTATTGCAATATATTGATTCTTCGATTTTTTATTTTTACGAAACTCTAAAAAAACCGCTGCAGCCATTAATAACCCACTTACAATAAATAACCAACCTCCAATATCTGGAATTGAATAGGCTCCAAAATTCAATAATTGTTTAAATCCTATTAAAGGTGGTTGATATGCCATACCTGGTACTATTATTGCAGCACTTGGGTCTAAATTATGTCCATAATTATATTCCCAGCGCCAAAAATCGATCATTGCAATAATTCCAAATAAAACAAATGCTCCAAATAATATATATAATGCTTTTCTTTTTTTTATGAAAACTACTAATAAGCAAGCTAGAGCATAACCACTTATTATATAAGGTAAAACCGTAAATTCAATAAACTCATCAGCATGAAGTGTTTTCATTCCAATGTAGTGATTTAATCCATTAATGATTTCTACCTCTCCGCCAATTTTATTGGCATGAATGGTTAAAGCTAACCCTTCTGGATATTGTGGAGCATCTAATTCAATTCTCCAAATTGGATTGAATAAAGATACAACTAATAAAACTCCAGCTATCACAAGTAGTCCTTTGGAAATTATTCCAATATTTTTTTCGGTTGAGTTCATAAGCGTATTGGTAATTAAATAAAAAGGGAACAGAAATTGATTTGTCTGCTCCCTTTACTATAACAATAATTATTTATTATTTAGAAGCAGCAGCTACTTCTGGTTTAGTTACACCTGTTCCAAATTTAAGAGGAACACTACTTCCAGCTGGAGACACTCTAACGTATCCTGTCATCTCTTGATGCAAAGCACTACAGAAATCTGTGCAATACATTGGAGAAATACCAACTTTTGTAGGCACCCACTTTAATGTTTGAGTTTCACCTGGCATGATTAATAATTCTGCATTATCAGCCCCTTTAATTGCAAATCCATGAGGAACATCCCAATCTTGCTCTAAATTAGTAACATGAAAATACACTTCATCACCCATTTTTATTCCTTCAATATTATCAGGAGTTAAATGTGAACGAATTGCTGTCATGTATACATGAACTTTATTACCTTCTCTAACCACTTTTGTTTCTTTTTCTCCTTTTGCAACATAAGGGTGAGCATTTTCTTCGATCTTAAACATTTTAACAGATTTGTCTTTTATAACGCTTGCTAATACTGCTTGAGCATAATGAGGTTCGCCAATTGTTGGGAAATCTAATATTAGTTTCATTTTCTCTCCGCTAATATCAAATAACTGAGCACTTTGAGATAACTCAGGACCAGTTGGTAAATAACGATCTTTAGTGATTTTGTTATAAGCAATTAAGTATTTTCCTGTAGGTTTTTTGGTATCACCACCAACTACACATAAGTGACCAATAGAATAGAAAGTCGGTTGTCTATCAATTACTTTTAAATCTTTGATATTCCATTTAACAACTTCAGAAGAAACAAACATAGATGTGTATGCATTTCCATTATCATCAAATTCTGTATGCAAAGGCCCTAATCCTGGTTTTTTCACTTCACCATATAAAGCTGATTCGTATTTAATAACTGGAATTCCTTCGAATTCTCCATCAAAACTTTTTGCAGCTATTGCTTTCAACATTTTATCATAACTAAATACTGGAATAACAGCAGCTAATTTACCACTTGCAACAATATATTCGCCAGTTGGAGAAACGTCGCAACCATGAGGTGATTTAGGGCAAGGGATAAAATAACAAATGTCTTTTAATTCTTTAGAATCTAATACAATAACTTCTGTTTTAATTTCTGAAGTTGCAGAGTGAGTTTTTTCACTATATGTATTATGTGCATATTTTACAGCTTGTTTTCTTCCTTTACCTGCTTTTAAATACTCTTCAGCTTTTTTCCAGTTAACAGCCATTACAAAATCTTTATCTTTTTGTGAAGCATTAACTTCTAACAACGTGTTTGCTTGCTCTGTATTATAACAAGAGAAGAAAAACCAACCATGTGAAACGCCTTTACCAGCACGACTTAAATCGAAGTTAACTCCAGGACATTGAATTTGAAATGCAATATCCATTTTACCATCTTCTTTTCCAACACTAATAAAACTTAATGTCCCTTTAAAGTTTTCTTTGTATGAATCGATTGCTACATCTCCATTTACATCATCTGGTGGAACACTAAAACGAGTTCCTGCAACAACATATTCTGTATTTTCAGTAATGAATGGTGAAGAGTGATTTCCTCCACTATTTGGTAATTCAATAATCTCCGAAGTACGAAAAGTAGTTAAATCAATACGAGCAACACGAGGCGTGTTATTTGCATTTCCAAATACCCAACGACCATCAGCTTCTCCATTTGTTTTAGAAAGTTGAACGTGATGTAAATCATCCCAAGGAACCATGCCATGGGATGTATTTAACATTGGCTTTGTTTCTTCACTGTATCCCCATCCTTTTTCAGGGTCATTTGAAAAAACTGGAATTACTCTTAATAAACGACCTGATGGCAACCCATAAACACTCATTTGACCACTAAATCCACCACTCACAAAATTATAAACCTCGTCATATTTCCCAGGTGCAACATAAGCTTTAATACCTGCATCACCACTTACAGCATTTGCTGTATCCTTGGGTTTGCATGATGGTAAACCAGTAGCTGCAATTAAACCGCTTAACGCTGCAATTTTAAATATTTTTTTCATATATCTTTTTTTAGTTATTTATTTCAATCCATCATTTTTTCTCATATATTCTAGAATCGCTCTAGCATCATCGTCTGTTAAACTTTGATTAGGCATTCTTACCAAACACAATTCTAACATCGCTTGAGCTTCTGGATCTTTATCTAACATGGGATCTGGATTTGTAATAAAATTCATGATCCATTCACCTGTTCTGCGTTTTGTAACATCTTTCCATCCTGGTCCAACTAATTTTTCATCGGTCATTTTATGACATGAAGTACATTTCACATTGGATGCATCTTCACCAAGCTTAGCTTTCGCCTCATCCAATGTGTTACTCAATGCTAGTGATTCCGCCGTATATTTACCCTCTCCTCTTTTTGGATCATACTCTACAGGATCTGCAACCATCCTTTGCGGTTCTTCTTGCGCTGCGGTTGCAGTTTCTGTTTTTGGTTTATCTTCTCCGCCACATGAAGAAAAGATAGCTGCTATCATAATTGAAGCAAGTACTGTAAGTGTTTTCATAATAGTATTAATTAATGTTAATTTGAGTGTAAAAATCCATGTAAAAAGCATGCTTTTTTATGATTACAATCATAAAACAATAAATAAACTCACGGGGTGATAATTATCATCTTACATAGAGAAAGTATGTGATAATTATCATGTTTAGAAGTGTGGAGAAATTTAATTCTAAAAATCAAAGCTCATGATAACTAAAAGAATCAGTTATGGCAATAAATTTTACTATTACTAAAAAAACTAACTTATAATTTGGCTTTAGTTTTTTTTCGCACTTTTTTATCAGCAGCTAATTCTTTAAGTTTCGTAATGTCTTTAATAGCTATTTCTTTACCAACAAGTTCAATATAATTTAGCTTTTCGAAATTAGCTAATGTCCTTATTACTGTTTCATAGGTAGTACCGATCATATTCGCAATATCTGCTCGAGATAGAGTGAAAGATAATAAGTTACTCTTTTTATTTGCAAATCCGAAGCAATCAACTAATTTTAGGAGAATTATTGCGATTCTCTTTTTTGGATCAAAATTTAATAAGCTATCCATACGATCTTCAGCTTCTCGCAGTTCTTCAATAAAAAAATCAAGAAGATAAACTGCCATATTAGGATTAGCTTTTATAATTTTGAGAAATATATTGATAGGCAAAAAGGTTAAAGTAGTATCAGTTAATGCCTCTGAAGAAATGTGGTAATGTTTATAATGAATTCCTCTATGACCTAGTATCATATCATTACTAGCAATGCGAATAATTTTCTCATCTTTTCCATTAAATCCAGATAATACTTTTACTTTTCCTTCTTCAATAAAGTAAATACCTTTCACAAGATCTCCTTCATTAAATATTCTCTCTTTAGCCTTAACTTGAATATTTGATTTATTCAAATCAAATATAGGTAACCACTCCGCAGAGCAATATTTTTTAAACAATTTATTTGAAAACATAAGGTAAATTTAATCTATTAAACGTCAAATTTATGTATATCCTGCT
>JAEUTR010000158.1 GCA_016787365.1 Bacteroidia bacterium | reverse complement strand
TAAGTCTAAATTTCAAAACGCGGTTATTATGTATAACAAGGAAGATAAAATCCTGATAATAGGAGCAGGTGGTCAGATAGGTATCGAATTAGCTCAGGAATTAAGTTTGGTTTATGGTTCAAGTAATGTTATTGCGGCTGATTTAAAACCAATTCCTGCATTAGAAATGAATCCGTTTGAAAAACTGGATGTTCTGGATAAGGAAGCATTATTAAATATAGTTAAAAAGCACAATATTTCTCATGTATATTTATTAGCAGCTTTATTATCGGCCACAGGCGAACAAAACCCAATGTTTGCTTGGAAACTGAATATGGAAGGCTTGTTTAATGTATTGGATTTAGCAAAAGAGAAACATATTTCAAAAGTATACTGGCCAAGTTCTATAGCTGTTTTTGGCCCAACTACTCCAAGAATTGATACACCTCAGTATACAGTCATGGAACCGTCTACAATTTATGGTATTAGTAAACAAGCCGGTGAACGCTGGTGTGAGTGGTATTTTCATAAATTTGGTGTAGATGTGAGGAGTTTACGTTATCCAGGTTTAATTGGCTGGAAATCGGCTCCAGGTGGAGGAACAACGGATTATGCCGTACATATTTTTCATCAGGCATTGAAAACACAATCGTATGAGTGCTTTTTATCTGAAAACACGGCGTTGCCTATGATGCATATGGAAGATGCTATCCGTGCAACAATTGAAATTATGCACGCACCTGCAGAAAATATTAAAATAAGAGGAAGTTATAATCTGGCGGGTATTAGTTTTACACCCGCACAAATTGCTTCCGAAATACAAAAACATATTCCAGATTTTAAAATTTCATACAATCCCGACTTCAGGCAAGCAATTGCTGATAGTTGGCCACAAAGTATAAATGAAGATAGAGCTAAAATTGACTGGAATTGGTCGGCAAAATACAATCTTTCGTCTTTAGTTGCTGATATGCTAAAAAACTTGGCATAAAAAATGCTTTAAAAACTGTAACTATTTTTTTATGATTTTCGTAGAAGAAGGGTGAGGTTTAGACAAATCAGATAATCATCGTTAATTTTGGGTGTTTTGTCTAATTTTAGTTAAAACTACAAGAATATTACATATTTTAGTAAAAGTTATTGCCTATGAAAAAAATATACTTAATACTGATTTTTTTGGTTTATCAAATAAGCCAAGCTCAGTCTCAGTCGTTTGAAAAAGGAACAAATGGTGATACCATTAACTTAATTGATGTTTTAGGCAAAAAACAAGGCAAATGGATTATAAAAGGTAAACATAAGCCGGGAACTTGCTTTGCTCCTGAACAAAAAATAGAGGAAGGGAAATACGCTGATAACCGCAAAATAGGCAAGTGGTTAGAGTATTACTGTAATGGTAATATGAAAAATCAGTTAACATTCCAAAATGGTCGCCCTGATGGTTATGCTATTATGTACCATGAAAATGGAAAAATATCAGAAGAAGGTAATTGGAAAAATAATCGCTGGACTGGAGTATATAAGTTATATTATGAAAACGGAACCCCACAGCATGAATTTAATTTTAATGCAAGTGGTAAAAGAGAAGGCCCGGTTAAATATTATCATGAAAATGGGCAGTTAGCTATCGAAGGTAATTTTGTGAATGGTAAAGAAGCAGGTGTTATTAAAGAATATCACGAAAACGGAGATCTTAAAGCAGAAAAAACATATAATGATGGAGCTGTAGACGTTGCTTCTATTAAGGAATACGAGCCAAAAAAACCTATTGTTAAAACTAAAGAAGGTGCTTTGGATAATGCGCCAAAAGTTGTACTAAGACCGGATGAAAAACCAAATGGAGTAACATCTAAAGGCCCTATGGTTTTAAATGGTCAGAATATTACTTATAATAAAAACAAACAAATTACAAAAGACGGTATTTTTAAAGATAACCGTTTAATGGATGGGAAAGCATATATATACGATGATAATGGTATTTTACAACGAATTTCCGTATATAGAAATGGAATATACGTTGGAGATGCTCCGGTAGAAAACTAATTACAATAAAGTATAAAATTGAAAAAAGACGGTTGTATTACCGTCTTTTTTTTTGCTAAATTTAGAATCTGATAATTTTATGGAAAAGCTCTTTATATACAATACCCTTAGCCGAACAAAAGAAGAATTTAAAGCAATCAATGCGCCATTTGTTGGAATGTATGTTTGTGGACCTACAGTTTATAGTGATGTGCATTTAGGAAATTGCCGAACATTTATGTCGTTTGATATTATTTACCGTTACTTGTTGCATTTAGGATACAAAGTACGTTATGTGCGAAATATAACAGATGCGGGGCATTTGGAGAGTGACGGTGATGTTGGTGAGGATAAAATTTCTAAAAAAGCAAAGCTGGCTCAATTGGAGCCAATGGAAATAGTGCAAAAATACACCGTTGGGTTTAGAGATATAATGGCTATGTTTAATACATTACCTCCTAGTATTGAGCCCACAGCAACAGGACACATTATTGAACAACAAGAAATAGCTAAACAAATTATTAAAAATGGTTTGGCTTACGAACACAATGGCACTGTATATTTTGATGTAGAGAAATTTGCAAAAACAAATAATTATACCGCGCTTACTAATCGTAAGTTGGAAGAGTTATTGGAAAATACCCGTGATTTAGATGGACAGGAAGATAAAAAAGGGCGTTTGGATTTTGCACTTTGGATTAAAGCTAAGCCTGAACATTTAATGAAATGGCCAAGTCCTTGGGGAGTTGGTTTTCCGGGCTGGCATATTGAATGTTCAGCAATGAGTACAAAATATTTAGGAGAACAATTTGATATTCATGGAGGCGGAATGGATTTACAAGCAACTCATCATACCAATGAGATTGCACAAAATATTGCTTATTGTGGTAAAAGTCCGGCAAACTATTGGTTGCATACAAATATGCTAACGGTTAACGGACAGAAGATGAGTAAATC
>JAEUTR010000151.1 GCA_016787365.1 Bacteroidia bacterium | reverse complement strand
TTGTTAGTTAAACCTTTAAGATTTATTATATTACCTTTAATAATAGCCATGCATATTCTCATTTTAATTATGCTTGGGCCTTTAGGAAAAGATTATAATACCGTTGTGTGGCCATGGAATATTATTATGATTATTTTAGTTCTGCTTTTATTTGCTAATGTAGAGCAAGAACGTTTTTTTGATATTTCATTTTTATTCAAGGGCGTTAGTTTTTATATCGTAATTACCCTGATGTTGATTTTTCCAATATTCAGTTTAAAAAATCAATACGATTCTTATCTATCAAGTTCTCTCTATTCTTCCAACTTAAACAATTGTCAGCTAATATTATCAGATAAAGCGTATCATAAACTTCCTTATTACATCAGGCATTATGTTTTAAAAAATACGGATTACAATATTTTATATGTTAAACAATGGGCACTACAAGAATTGAAAGTTCCCTGCGTTCCCGAATACAGGATTTTTAAATCTGTACACCGTTATATTATAAACATAACACAAACAGATGATCAGGAAGTGAAATTTATATATAAAGAGCGTGAAAAATTATTGAATTTTTAAACTAATCCTTATAAAGATTGATTCTATTAACATTTCATCAATCATTTTATTCTTGTTTTTCGTTACCTTTACTTAACATCAAGTTTATATGAAATAATGCATACTTACAAAATGTACCGTATGAAAAAAATCACCATTCTATTATTAAATATATTATCCTTTGTTTTAGTTGCTCAAATACCAACAGGATATTATAATTCTGCGCAGGGATTAACCGGTAATCCTTTAAAAACGGCTTTACATAATATTATTAAAAACCATACTCAAATTTCATATAATGCTTTATGGACGGCCTATCAAAAAACAGATAAAAGAACCAACGGTAAAGTGTGGGATATATACAGCGACATCCCAGGTGACACACCACCCTATGAGTTTACTTTTGTAACTAACCAGTGTGGTAATTATTCTGTTGAAGGTGATTGTTATAACAGAGAACACAGCTGGCCAAAAAGTTGGTTTAATGTTTTAAGTATTCCTGAATCAGATTTATTTCATGTTTATCCTACTGATGGAAAAGTAAATGGCCAACGAAATAATTATCCTTATGGAAACGTTTCCATTGCCAGCTGGACAAGTTTAAATGGAGGCAAACTAGGATTATGTTCTAACTTAGGTTATAGCCTTACTGTTTTTGAACCTATTGATGAATATAAAGGTGATTTGGCAAGAACCTATTTTTATATGAGTACACGCTATTATTTAGAAGATGGAAGTTGGTCAACTTCTGATGCTACAAATAAAGCCACTATATTACCATGGCAGGTAAATGTGTTATTACAATGGCATCATCAGGATCCTGTAAGCGCTAAAGAAGTTGCACGAAATGATTCCATTTATTATAAATTTCAACACAACCGAAATCCTTTTATTGATAACCCTCAGTGGGCGGATAGTATCTGGACAAAGGATGTTACTGTATTTATAAAAGAACTGAATGTTGAGCATTCTTTTTCTATTTATCCGA
>JAEUTR010000122.1 GCA_016787365.1 Bacteroidia bacterium | reverse complement strand
CTGCCTGTTCCATATCCACCACGCAGACAAAATATAGCTTTTACGTCTTTATGAGTAAACATTTTGTGTAAATCATCAAGTCGCTGCTGGTCACTACCAGCAAAATACCCTTTTTCTGAATAGATATGCTCTCCTAAAATTACTTTGTATCCCTGTTTTTCAATATAATTAACTGCATCATCAATAATTTCCCTGTTTTTGACCGGGGAGGCTGGTGAAATTAGTCCTATTAAATCACCTTTTACAAGTTTTTTAGGTTTAACTATTTTCATATCTTATTCCGGAAGGTTGGTTTTTACAAAAATAGTAAATATAAATTACCGATGCAAAGAAAATAACTGTTAAATTACCTTAGTTTGAATATTCCTTATATTTAGAAGTAATTGCAGTAAACTACAAACTTAAATCAGGAAGTTATTATCTATTAACAATAAGTTATCAATATTATGAAATAATAAAGTAATAAACCTGTTTACTATAAAAAAAAGGACGCCGTAAGGCGCCCATTGGAAGGAGAGATGTTAAATTCCGGATTGCTCCGGTTAGATTTATTTAACCAATAACATTTTTACTATTTTTGACTGACCTTCGCTAACAACTTTTGCAAAATAAATACCGCTTGCCTGATCATTTGCATTAAATATAACCTGATGTTTACCAGCAGCAAATGTTCCATCTGTTAAATCAGCAACTTTCTGTCCAAGAATATTGTATACTACTATTATAACTCTTGAATCCTTAGTAATTTCAAATTCAATAGTAGTTGAAGGATTGAAAGGATTTGGGAAATTCTGCGATACTGCAAATCTTGCAGGAGTTACATTATTATTTATTTCTTCTTCAACATCAACAGGATTAGCCTGAATTGTTGACCAGCCACTTGTCCAGTCTTTAGTTCCAAATGCACCAACATAATTAGCAGCAACATCAAAAAAACCATCTGACGGAGGAGTAGCGCCACCAGTTAATGCTGGTGATCCAGCAACAGGAAGAGCATTTGTATTGCTTAATCCAAATGCATAGTTTAGTTTAACATCATTATTCGAAGCATAGAATCTATTGCTATTATCATTAAACCATTTAGTAATATCGAAACCGGCTGCTTTGGTAGTATCCACAGCTTTTGCTGCTCCGGCTACTATACTATTTTTTACCCACCACAAACCATTTTTTGCATCTGTATTTGTCTGTGTTCCATCAATATATACTCCGTCTTTTGCCCAGCCTACTATAAGCATATTTTGTATTTTGTTCTGGCTTGATCTTCTTAAATGTAATCCGTGTCCATATTTTGCATCTATTGCTGTTGCATCTGTTGCTTTTGGACCTATTAGTGTTACATTCCACCAGTTTGGTGATGTTCTTGGACCATTTGTTGAACCACTTCCATCATTATCACTTTCAAATCCATTTGATGCACCTGCCTGATCGGCTACTTTAGGATCTCTAATGCCTAATAAGAACTGTAATTTACCACTATATCCATAATCTGTATCAAAATCGTCATCTACTCCGGCAAAGGCTATAAGGTGTTTACAGTTTACTGTTCCGCCAAACCATTCGAATGAATCGTCACCTGAATATGCTACCTGTACATAATCTACTACTGTTCCTCTTCCTACTGCTCCAAATGTAAGACCATTTATTTCGTTATCTTTTGCAAATGCCACACCTGGATATTCTATTCTTACATATCTTAATATACCACTAT
>JAEUTR010000103.1 GCA_016787365.1 Bacteroidia bacterium | reverse complement strand
AAATAAAAAGATTGTAATGGATTGTAAAATGCGGGTAAAAAAATAATACAGATAAGTAAATATCGCACAGGAGATAAGTTAGATACAAATTCATAATTGCTATAAAGTTGGATGTAGGTCATCAAAAATAATAAAACAATCGTAAATTCTGCTGTAAGTAAAACTAACATCATACCGTCTAAATCTAACATAAAACCTCAAATAGAATAAACAATTACAGTAACAATAAATAAAAAAAACCTTTTACGCAATGTTGCAAAAAGCATAGAAATGGAAATCATTAACATTGCAAACATAAGGTAGAAAGAGAAATTAAATAACATTGTATATAAATTAAAAAAAAAAGTTTTTACTAACAATTAAATATGTCACCCACCGAAAAGTAATAGTATATAAGTCAACGAAAAACAAAACAAATGAAAATACTCACCTAAATAAAATAGAGCAAAAAAAAAACCTCCCATTTCTGTAGTATGCCCGGCCACTAATTCAGACTCAGCTTCACCTAGGTCAAAAGGTATTCTACCTGTTTCCATAAAGAAAATAATTAAAAGGTAAGGAAGTACTGGTAATAAAATAAAAAGTGTTCACGTATATGTATGTTGAAACGAAACAATTTGAAAAAACGAAAAAGATTCGAAAACAGTAATTAAATAAATTAAAAAAAAGTTAATAAAAACTTCTAAATTTAAAGTTGTTATTAAAACTCTTGTGGAAGATAAAACTGCATATTTGTTCTTACTAACCCAACCGACTAAAAACATTAAGAAAGAAAAAAACATAGACAACATACCAGCAAATAGTAAATTATATTCTATTTCGCATACAGCTAAATTGGGAGCTCAAACTAAATTTAATCAAAATAAATAACACATAATTAAGACAGTTGCGGGTAGCAGTAAAAATAAAAATTTATTAACTTTGTTAATAATAACAATATGTTTTACTAACAATTTTAGAGCATCAGCAATAAACTGCAAACGACCCCTGTAACCTATGTAGTTAGGACCAACCCTTCTTTGCACAAGCGAAAGAATTTTACGTTCCATTAAAGTAATTGTAGCAATAATTAAAGTAAGCAACAAAAAAATTACAATATTAGTTAATAAGATTTGAACATATGAAACCAGTGCAAACATTTTTTTTTTTTAAAATTAAGCACTAAGCAGCTAAACCATCAATGATGATAGTTCTAGTACGTTTATTAGGAACAATACCTAAACTAACTTGTTGTGCTTGTAAACTAATAATTTTTAATAAATAGTAACAAATTCGTTTATTCAACCTTGGTACAAGAGAGAATAAGTAGTATGTTATTTTTTTTTCTAAATGAGCCTCAAAAATAGTAGTATAGAAAGCTAACACACCAATCATAGTAATAAAATGACCGACAGTAGACATACTTTGTCAACCCATAAAAACAGCTGGGAAATCGTGTAGTCTTCTAGGAAGTCCAGAAAAACTAACTCAAAATAAAGGAACAAAAGCTAACCACTGCCCAGCAGAGTAGTAAATAATGTGGAAATATGAAAATGTTTTAGGGTATTTTACAAAGAAAAACACATGAAAATAAAAATAAAATCCCACAAAAATACCCATAATAACAGCACCAGACAACATAAGGTGGAAGTGGGCTACCACGTACAACGTATCATGCATAGAAATGTTTAAACTAACGTGTGATAACCACATACCAGTTACCCCTGCAACTAAAAAAAGGAAAATAAAAGATACTACACCAATAAATACGATATCGACTTTTAGAGCACCGTTGACTAAAGTGAATGTCCAGTTGACTACCTTAATAGTAGCAGGCATAGAAATCATAATAGTAACTGTACTATACAAAGCTCTACTTCTGTGATCCAAACCAATTAAATACATGTGGTGACCCCAAACTAGGAAACCCATATAATTCATAATATAAATAGCTCAAATAAGGTGGTGTTTAGACGCTACTCTTCGGTAATTAACGGATGGTAAAACAGAATTAATTACACCGAAAGCAGGGATAACTAAAACATAAACTTCCGGGTGACCAAAAAATCAAAATAAATGGTGGAAAAAAATTGGATCACCTCCATATGCAAAATCAAAAAAAGATGTATGTCAGTGTCTATCCAAAATAAGCATAAGCATTGCGGAACCTAGTACGGGAGTAATAACTGCGAGAGCTCTTAACATAAGTAGAACTGTAATAGAAATAAAAGGGATAATAATACGTCTATTTCTCATTCCTGGCATTGTTAATGTTCTACGCGTAACTAATAGATTTGTAATAGAAATAGTTGTACTAATTCCAGCAAAGTAAACCCCAACAACAAGCATATCCTGAATACCTGCACCTGTAAACTGGAGTTTAGAAGAGAAGGGTGTAATAAAAGTTCAACCAGAAACAGTTTGTGTAGCATTGGAACACTTAACAAGATGTCTTTTTCGTCTTTTTACAGAGCTAGCATTAGTAGTTAAAAACCAAAATGATTCGGGCATTAAATAAAGTTCTTTTCAAAAAAGTAATTTTCAAGAATCTCGCCCGCCAAACGAAACTTTAGTATCGAAAACTTTCTCAAGATCAGCTTTTTCTGCGGAATCTGTAGAATAATCAAATACTTCAGGGTTTACTTTAGCTAAAGCCTCATCATATGTATAAAATTGAGAAAAGTGGGCGCTTTGTGTCAAATTACTGTAGTTAGCAATTTTTTGGTTGTTAGTCCAATATTCAGTTCGAATAAAACCAATTTTAGCAATTAATAAATAACCGCAGGGCTGAATTCAAAACCCTAAACTATTAAGTCGAGGGAATGCTACGTCCTTACTACCAATATGGTACGGCAGTAAAAAATTAGCAAAACCACCAAAAAAAATAGGCACGACAACAAAAAAAACCATGATTAATGCATGAGCAGTAATAACCTGTAAATATCGCAGTGAATCACCGCTAAAAAAAGGACTACCGGGGTAAGCCATTTCAATACGGATAGCAGTTGCGAGTAGGGCTCCTGAAGCAGCAGTTAACAAAGAAAAATAAAAATAATTTAGACCTAATCTCTTATGATTAATCGTGTATAAATACTTTTTAACAAGATATTTATTAATATTGATTAATTGATACATGTTTTCGGAGAATTTGCTCATGGACGATACCATATAAGAACGATAGTCTATATTATTTCAAGACATTTTATACTAATAACAAACTTGTAGTTAAAATCATAAAAAAAATTAAACTATAAACGTAATTAATAAGGCTAAAATTTGAGATTACTCGAAATGTGATAACATAAGCTTTGATAGTATTAAAAAAATGTACTAACATGTGTTAAAATTAAAAAAATTGTAAAAATAAAATATATACTGATATGTAATATAGGGGATTTGTCAATACACAGTAGTCATGTAAGCGATTGTTATTATAAAAGTTAAGCTCAAAAAAAATTTGTTTTGACTATGTTTAGTTACAATTTTAAAGAATAAAATTAAAAAGAATAATTTAGTTAACAAGACATGATTAAAGATTAAAAAATCAAATTTTCGAATCCCCCCTAAAAAAAGCAAAGATAAAAAAATTTTTCAAAACATTTTAAATAAATTTTCACATAGCCAATGAATCTACATTTCACAAGTTTAACGATTTGTATATAATACCATTAAGTTTATAAAAAGAATCATTCACGGTAAAGAGGTTTAAGACGAGTAATTTGACTTCAAAAAAAAGTCTGAAAAAAAATTTATTGTCAATATTAGTAAAAAACCATGTGTATGGTAAATCAAAAAACCTTCTATACAATCACTTAAACCATTGAATGTAGCAGGCAAAGTTTAACACGTATAAAAGTACCATATTTTGCAAATTAGCACCAAATAATACATAAGTGACTTTTCTCCTTTCAAAACTTTTTATTAAAAAAAAAACTCAACTTAAGAAAATAAATAAAAAATGTCAATACTTCGCAATTAAACAAACAAATAAATACTGATGTTTTGTTCTTAAAATAGGGTTTTCTACATCAATCATTCATAAGTTTTCTTCTTCGTTAAAAATTCAAAGTCTTTCGTTAAAGCTACTAATAATATAATAAAACTGGTAAGTTTCCAAAAAGAAAGAAAAAAAAACAAAAACAGAAATAATTAACAGATAGACGTTTAACTGCGTCCAACTATTACTATTAATACGTAACAATGTAAAGTACATAAAATAAATTACAACTGATAACAAAACAATATTAACAAAAATTACCTGTAAAGATACTAAAAACTCCTGATTAATTGCAGAATAGTCGTACATATAGAGCGGTTCTTGGCTGCTATTTAAAAAATAATAAAAAAATAAAAGAATTAAGAAACCCTCAATTAACCAAAAACAAGTGTTTGTTCTTTTTCAAAAACGTTGAATTTGGGAGGTAAATTTACCAAACTGATAACGTTTAACAAAAAAATTGAAACCACTCATTAATCAAAAATAAAGCATTCCCACTACAAATCAAACAGATAACTGTTTAAGAAACTGAACTTTAAAAAAAAAAACTGTATATATAAAGTACAAAATACTTAAAGTTAATGCAACAATCGTTGTCTTAAAAAAATTATAAAATACAACAATATGCTCAACAAAAAGTGGAGTGACATCTTCCTCTTCCTCTTCCATATTAAATTTAAGAAAAATAGGAAGGCGTCTAACTTTATTAAACATTTCACGTGGATCATAATTTCTTCTAATGCGTTCACGCACTATTAAAACTTCTTCGTCCGTTAAATTATCCAAACGTGGATCCCTTTTTAAAGTTTCAGATTTATAAAGCTCTCTAATTTCAGCTCACATCTTGTCCAACTCTTCACGAATTTTCTTGGGGTCGATTTCCATTCCCCAAATGATTTTACAAATTTCTACAAAATTATCTACAAGGTTAGAGATATCATAAAAAATAGATAGAATATAAGACCGTAAATATTTTCCAACTGTTTTAAAGGTTATAGTATTGTTTTCTTTTTCCAACTCACGATCGCAATACTCCCTTACAGACAAACACATACTGAAATACATATCTGACACTGTTTTTGCCCAAACCTGAGGTTGAAAATACGTCATTACAACAAGGATAAAAATAGCTGCTCAATTTAACGCCGTTTTCTGTAAAAACAAAATACTAAATATCAGTAATAAATATAAAACATTTCTATGTTTTCGAAGAAGTTTACTAGTTTCCTCTGCAGCTGTATCAAGAGGGTCTCCATAAACGAATTGGGTAGTTAAAACAGCTAAAAAAACAACAAGTAAAAAAACGAAGACAGATAAGAGAAACAACTCAATGACAAAAACCATTAGTATAAAACTATCAATATACATATATAACTATAGAAATTAAACTTAATAATTACTTTTTTCGGTTGAAAAAAGATTTAATTAGTTTAACAATATAAGGAATTCTTGTACTTGTTGGCGTTCAAACAAAACGGTAAGTATAGAGGCCACCATGATTGACCCTATGTTTATGTTTAACTCGAACAATTTTAGCTTGATTTTTTTTTACTAGATAAAGCATAAAGGGCGCAAGAATATGTTTAATCACAATTGCCTTGTCGAATCGATAAATAGCGATGATAGTTGCAATTGTTACAAAAATTAAATAAGTTAAAATATGCAAGACATCTGACACGCTTCTACAAACATTTAATATATGGTCTAATCACGTGAAATTATCCATTAGTATACAACTATAAACATTTAAATGCAGCTATCTTTAAAAAAGAAGCTCTAAAACCTCTTTTATTATAAAATTTCATGAAAATAGCTAAAAGTGGTCTAGTAGAAGTTTTCTTTAAACCGGTAGTATGTTTTGTGTTTAACAAACTAATTAAGGTAATACCAAAATAAACTAAAACACGAGTTAAAATAAAAAAAACAGTAAAGTAGTACACGTAACCGAAGCTTAATAAAAAACTTTTATAATCAACGTCCACAAGTGCAGAAAAAGACCCAAATAAATCGTTTATGAAAACAGTTGTACCAGAAAAAAGTGTGCAAAAACCATCTCAGAGCAACTATATTGTGTAAATATTCTACCTGCAGATTCCTCTACCGGTACCTTGTGTCAACTTAATTCAAATTACCTGTAAGTTAGCGAAATACGCTCATTTTTTTCGAGACATAAATCCCCTAGATTGGTTTACGTTAGAAAAAAAAAATCTACATTTGTAAAATTTTTTACTGAATAAAACAAGCTACATTAATATTTTTACTAAAATACAAATTTTTCGAATGTGATGGGCGGTGTGTGCAAGGTTAGTTTTTTAATTCACCGCAGCATAATAATCTACGGTTACTAATGATTTCTCCTTCAACACTTCAAGTTTCAGAAATGTATCCGTACTAAGGTAATTTTTGAAAATTCCTTAAAATTTCTTTTTCGAAATTTTTTGTTTTTACCATTGTAACACGTGTGTCGCCCACAATATAAAGACCATGAGGACTTGACTTCAGCTTTGGTGTTCGAATATAAAGATTACATAATGCCTTACATCCAAACATAAACCCAAAGGTTGCGCTCGTTACAAAAACTTAATTCTACACATCACAACACGTGCTGACGACAGCCATGCAATACTCATAGACATGCAAGAGCGAGCTATCCACAAACAGTTCAAAAGAACGGTAAGCTTCAACATCTCCTATCATGTTTTTTAAATTGTGGTAAGGTTCTACGTGGATTATCGCATTAAACCACATGTTCCACCATTCGTGCTAACCCCCGCCAATTCTGTTAACTTTGAATTTTGCAACTATACTCACCTGGTGGATTATTTAGCGTTAACTTTAAATAATCATCATTTAGGGTAAGGATTACCAGGGTCTCTAATCCTGTTTATTTCCCTTACTTTAATGCCTCAGAGTCAGAATCTATAAGAGCCGTTACTTATACGATTGGCAAGAATGGCTAAATCTTAGTATTTTATCACTATTTAGACACACCTCAACTCTCTATAGATACTCCAATATTTATAAACAGTAAAAGCCCATCTTTTCCAAGAATTTAGTCAGTTACTTTTTAAAATCTCCTACACATCCTTTACACCCAGTTATTGCGAATAATGCTTGTCACTCAGGTATTACCGCGGCTGCTGGCACCTGTATTTGCCATGACTTCTCCTTATACATTACAGCATAATTCTTGTATACGTATAAACTTTACAGCTACTGTAGCTTTCTTCATTCCCGCTAATTCGATAGGTCACACTTTCGTGCATTGCCTAATATTCTTCACTGCTGCCATTAGGTAGGGTGGTTTTCATACCCTATGTGGATGATTCTTCTCTCAAATCAACTAAGGATCACTAGCACTTGACTATGTCAAGTATACTTAATCCTATGCGGTATAACGTCTCCTCAAATATTACCTATATGTTTAATATTAAAGATCCTATCATAACCACGCTACTCACCACGACGCTACTGATAAATCCTACTGAATTTACCCGTACAACTTGCATGTGTTAGACGTTTAGCCAGCATTAACTCCAAGCCAAGATCACACTCAATAAATAAATTCCTTACCTATTAGTTCATTCTATAAATTAATTTATCTCTTGTTACAGGATTATTAAACTTGTGGTCTAAAAATCTATTCTTATTAATTTCGGTAGTTCTGTTCATTCGAGCAGCACCTTTTGATTGTCATCATACAACAAAATGCTCAAAAGGTAAAGCACATAACCTGATGGGCATATGATGATGGTAACGTCCACAAATTTCCGCGCACTGTCCATAGTAAAAACCAATATTATCAATGTAAAAAGTGTGGTGAGTTGATCGGCCAGGAACACAGTCAATTTTAAGTCCTAATCCAGGAACAAATCATGAGTGTACAACATCATAAGAATTTGTGATTAATGTTAAATTAACATGAGCAGGTAGTACTAAAGTTCGTTTGGTACGTAACAAACGTCTTGCTAATGTAACAGGAACAAGTTCAGATCTATGTCTGTTTATTCTTGCAGCAATACGATAATTAAAATTATCATCAAGGCCTCTACTTCTATCTTTTAACGCAATGGTTGGTTCTTCGAATTTATTAACAGTTGATGTATGAATATTGTGTAATTCTAAACCAGCTATATCAATTTTAGAGCTAGACACTGGAGCTTTTTGACCAATAACTTTAAACGTTACAGGGTCGTAAATAACTTCAGGTTTAAATTTAAATTTTTTAGTTCTTTTATATTTTTTTTGTCTAAACCCTCAAAGCGTTTCGGGCATAAGTTCTTTATCTTTCAACATTTCCCCAGAATTAGAATATTTTGTATTTAAAAAAAGCATTTTAGTTAATCGAGATGTAGAAAACTTTTCTGATTGAAGAATATCCATGGTATGTTGATTCAATACACCTCTTATTAAACGGAAAGGTTGAGTTGTTAAATAGTGGCGTGAATTACTATCTGCATCACTTGTTTCGTCTAACTGTAAGAAGTCATAGTATGCATTGAAGTTAGGGGTGTCTTGAACAAACAAAGTGTTGAAAACAGCTGAGTTAAAATAATCAGAGCTATAATATACTTGATGTAAAGAAATATTTCCTAACGCAAAAAATTTATTTCTAACTTTTTTTTGAACAGAAAGAGGTGAAGATTCAAGAGCGCTAGTTTCAGCAAAAGTTAAGTCTAAGTTACTATTGTGTTCAAGTTTAGATGATTTTGAAAAAAAATCGTATGAACTACCTGTGAGAGAGTTCTCTAAATTTTTTAAAGAAACCTCTGAGTACTTGAAATCATTAGTTACGTGTGAAGTTCAATTTGTTTGATACGCAGTTTTTTCGTTAGCTAAAGATAAACTTGAGAGATTTTTTCTGTGAGTGTCAATTTTACGAATAAATTTGCTGTAAGAATCTTGAAATTCAAGGTGAGCTGCCAAGTGAATAGCCTGGTAATAAGTATCAGCGTTATAAGACTCTTGTCCAGATGTCACACGTCATCTGTTATGCCCCATATTTTTAGGTGTACTAACTACAGCCTGGGCAGTGTTGGGGTCATACTTATATACTCAGTATCATTGTTTTCCCTGAATTCTAATAGTAAATAAAGAGCTTTCATTTTGTCACTCAATCATACGTAAAATAAAATTTGAGTTAATTAAAATATTACAACATCAACTAACGGGAATTAGAGCAACTAAAAAATCACCCCACTTACCACGTCCTCGGACGCTAGTATTCATAACGATGTTAAAGTTAAAGGTTCGCTTGTTAATCATACGTAAAATAATAAAATAATAAAGAGCTCATCAAATAGCGAACCAAAATCATCACCAATATTGTCACTGCGAAAGGTGTACTAAAATTTCTGATTTGTAGGTAGAAAAACCAAAGTTGAAGTTTTGTTGTGTTGATGCTTCTGTCAAAATATGACCCCACATTTTAAAATAAGAGAAAATAAAATACCAAAAAAAATACAAAGAGCCGAAGTAATTAAAAAGTTCAGTCTGTACAAGAAAGTGTACTCAACACGTCAACTGACCACCCCTAAAATTACTACAATTAAAAGGTATAAAGTGTAAAATAACTCAAAGTAAGATTTATAAAAGATATTGGCGTTTAAAATAAGGGTAGAGTTAATATTTAAACTTAATGGGAAACCTTCAAGAATAAAATCTGAAGAAATAAAAAAATGTGTAAAGTAAACGTATACCCATAAAGTAAAAAATAAAATAATAGATACTGCAATAATTTGAACTACCGTTGTTAGAGACCAATGCTTTACAACATTAAGGTGCTTTTGTTGTAATTCGTATATATAGTTAGCAAAAAATTCTTTACTGGTGTCAAAAGCACTATAGTAAACCAAACGATAAACATAGATAACACTTGTCAACAACCCAACTGTACATAAACCAACAACAGCAAAAGAATGTGATGTAGTGAGTAACGATGTAATTAAAGCTGTTTTATACAAGTATCCGAGTGAAAAAGGAAGTCCACCGAGATTAAATGCACAAATAATTAAAAAAACAGTATCAACTGGTAAAATTCTACTAAGATTACCCATGTTTCTAGTATCCTGTGACCCAGCAACCCTTATGAATGATCCAGCACAAAAGAAGGTAGAAGCTTTGAATAAACCATGCAAGAATAGGTAAATAATTGAAGCATAATAAAATTGAGTTCCTACCGTAACAAATAAAAACCCACAATGACTAATGGTTGAGTACGCAAGAAGCTTCTTCATATCTGTTTGAGATGCCGAAACAATACCCCCGTAAGCTGCAGTTAAACTTCCAATAAAAATAGCGGCAGTTTGAATATCAGTAAGTGTCACTAAAGGTGTAAATCTTAATAACAAATAAATACCAGCCGAAACAAGTGTAGCCGAGTGGATTAAAGCCGAAGCGGGTACAGGAGCTTCCATAGAGTCTGGTAACCATAAGTGACCAAACAACTGCGCGGATTTAAACAAGGTACAAAGAAACAAACATAAAGCCGCGAAATTGTACATAGTTGAAAAATTAACGAATAAAGAAAAAAATTTTATATTGATAACATTAAGGTTATTTAGGTATGTAATATAATTTACAATAACTAAAAATAAAAATAAAAAAACATCACTTATTTTATTAAAAAAAAAAGCTTTAAAACTAGACTTAACAGTACCTCTTCTAGTACTTCAAAAATTAATCAAAAAAAAAGATGAAAGACCAATCGATTCTCAACCCAAAAACAAAGTAAAAAGATTATTACCCAAAACTAAAATAATCATGCTAAACATAAACCAATTAATTAAAAGCGCAAAAATGTCCTCATTAGCTTCATACTTTAAATAATTTAATACATAAAAATTTGTAGCCAGACCAATAATAAGAACTAAAATGGTAAACAGGTAACTTAAAGTATCTAGTCTTAGAGAAAAACTAACCTCAAGAGAGTATCAATTAATTCCGTTAAATAATCAGTTAAACTCAGAAACGCCTGAAAATAAAATAATATCAGTAAAAATACCACACAAATACCCAGCAAAAATACCTAAGAAAGTAGTAAAAACATAAAAGACGCCCTTATAAGTTACTCGTTTTCTAAAAATTGTTAAACTTGTTAATAGAAGAAAATACAAAAGTAATATAGAAAAAAAAGCAGAAATACGACACATTTTAACATATTAATTAACAGTATCTAACTTAGTTGAAGAGTATAATCAAGAGTAGCGGAAGAAATTAAATCCAAGATAAGAAAAAATATACAAATATGAAATTAGTGTCATTTGGTTACCACCAATACTATGATAAAATCTACCGTAAGGTAAATAAGAGCACGCGTAAGCAACTGCAACTACAAAAGCTGTGAAAGTCAACTGTCATTGTAAGTTTACTTCAGTTTGAATTCTTTCTCACTGAATAAGATACTTATCTGAACCTCTATTTAATACAAAAGCTAATCCTACGGTTTTTAATTTTTTATTAGTACCAGCGTCGTTATGCCCAATAATATCTAACTGGAAATAAAAAACAACAAAAAAGAAAACCAAACCAAAAATACCTAAATAATGATATGGGCAGGCAATAAGTCATGCCATATAAGGCCTAAAATATCAATGAGGAGCGACAGAATAAAATCTAACATCTGTAATCATACCAATATCACCCCACATAAAATACTCAAAACTTAAAGGTTCAGTGTTGGAATACATTAACAAACAAAGGCATCAAAATAATACCAGCATTTCAAAAGTTTTTGATAACTCATTCTTCAAAACTTCATCATTTCAACTAAGTTCTTGTTTTAAACCATCTGCTGTCGCGTTAGCTTGTCAATCATAGTGCATATCAATACCGTGAATTAAACCGAGAAATGCTAAAAAAAAAGCTACAACATAATGAGCGTATGCTAATCTAATAACTGTATCACTGTTCAACATTCCATCAGTAAAAATTAATCACTCTACCTTACCGATAAACAGAAAAAATGTTCTGAAAGCATTTTTTGCGATAGTTAACGTTACATCACTTAAGTGAGTACAACAAAGAACTAAACCCAAAAAAACTGTTAATTGAATAATTAAAAATGCAAATACTCCACTTTTTCAAGCGTAGTCTTTTTCTAAGTTAGAAATGTTAAGGTATAACTTTCTAAAAAGATGTAAAAAAACAAAAATAAATAAAAGATCAACCCCTCGCTCATGTAATCAAAAAAAGTCATCGATATATAAATTTTCAACGTCTTCTTCCTCCCTGTCAAGTGGAATTAACATAGGTTCAGTAATTAAACTAAAAGAAAGCATAGTACCGCTAATTAACTGGTTAGCAATAATTAAAAAAACCATAAAACCAAAAAGAGCAACCAAATCGTGTAAAGCCACGTTGAGTGAATTAAAATAGCCTAAGACATTACTAAGGTTCAATGAAAAGTAAGGTTTTATTACTGAATATCATCTAGCGCCCACTTTATTTTAAAAAAATTCCGGGGATGTGGTAAATTTTTCGTCCATCCAAACTTACCAAATCGACCCTTCCTATAAGGAAAGACGTTGAAGACTTTAAATCAATTAAACGACAAAAAATACGTATACTTACACCACAATTGTACATGATTTCACAAAAAATTTACCAAATTTTTCGACACACTCATGGGTTGATGGTGGCGATACCTAAAAAGTACACACCCTACCCACCAAGTATCACAATGTGTCAAAAAACTGAAAAAAAAAGCAGGCTCGTCTACGTTAGAACATACGCGCACATGTAAAAAAAAATTAAAAAAAAAACCCAAAACTTAGCAACTCCGATGTTCGCGTGATCGTCACTTTAACCAATACAGCCAAACTCAGAAGCATATGAATGACAAAAAAATACGTAATAAACCTGCGCACTCAGCACCCACAGACGTAAGTAAACATCACCGTCCCTTTACGCAACCCCTCAAAAAAAAAAAACCTCCCAACTCCCAAAAAAAGCAATGTAACGTACACACAAACACCTGCAGTAAGAACACAACGTTACATGTATATACACTTGTATAGGTAATATAGTAATATATAAATA
>JAEUTR010000069.1 GCA_016787365.1 Bacteroidia bacterium | reverse complement strand
GGTAGCATAACCTTTGCCCCAGTATTTTTGCATGAAGCGATAACCCAAATCGGTTTCTTGCGTATCATCATGATATTTCAATCCACACCAACCCAGAGGTTCTCCAGTTTCTTTTTCTGCTACTAACCAACGACCGTAACCATTTTTTTCGTATTGCCCGATAACGTACTTTACAATTTCTTCAGCTTCTTGTATGTTTTTAAAAGCACCATCTCCGGTATATTGAGTAACTAATGGATCTGAATTTAATTCGAAAAAAAACGGTGCGTCTTCCACTACTTTTTTGCGAAGGAGTAGGCGAGGGGTTTCTATAATAATTTCCATTTGTTATATCGTTTGTTTGTTACCCTGAACTTGTTTCAGCACAAGATGATGAAACAAGTTCAGCATGACTTACACTTCCAAAAATAAAAAAAGAGATATTGCTATCTCTTTTTAAATGGTAATGTTATGCACAATTATTTTTTAGTATCAGTGTCTGTATGAGGTTTTTCTTCTATATTCTTCCCCATATTTTTTGATACTTCTTCTAATAATTTTAAACCTAGTAATCCGCTAATTGGCCCATTTGCTCCATCGCCGTTTCCACCAGTAATCAATACATCTGGTATTACTTTGATTTTATCTTTACCAATAGCTTCGGTTACTTTTAAGCGACTAAAGTTATCTCCACCCATGGCTTCTACAGCTAATCGGTAAGATTCTGCATTTGATTTACCAACAGCTAAAATACTTTGAGCCTCGGCAGTACCGGTTACCGAAATTTTTTCGGCATTGGCATTTGCTAGCATTTTCACTTTTTCCGCCTCTGCATTCGCTGATAATTTTGTTTTCTCAGCATCTGCTGCTGCAATTACTTTCAATCTGTCAGCTTCTGCATTAGATGAAATCTTCACGCTTTGAGCTTCACCTGTTGCTTTCTTAACGGCTGCATCGGCAATACGTTCAGATATTAATACACCCTGATCAGCTTTCACAATCTCTTTTTGCATATCGGCAACTGCTGTTTCTTTCTCTAAAGCCTGACGGGTAACCTCAGCGCGTTTTTGAGTTTCAAAGGTTGTGTTTTGTTCTTCTGCAATCTTTCTATCGGTCAAAGTTTTCATTAAACTTTCTGGTGGAACGATGTCTCCAATTAATGTATCTACTCCATTAACATTGTATTGATCTAACACCTGACTGATTTTTGCTTTCGCAGCATCTTGTCTTTCTTTACGAGTACTTAAGAAAGCAATCACATCGCTATCTTGAGCCGAGTTACGAAAATAGTTACCAATAGTAGGTTCTAATACTTGCCCAACTAAATTTACCATGCTACCAAAACGTGCTATTACTTTTGGTGCTTCTGTAGTTGGTATATGAATGATTTGAGATACATCTAAATTGAATGGGAAACCATCTTTTGAACGCACCGTAATCGTCGATAAGTTTTTATCTAATTGATGTGATTCGCTGCGGGCATTAGCCCAGTTTAATACTAAGTTAGTAGTTGGCACTAATTCCACACGCATAATAAAGGTATTTACTGGATATTTTCCCGGACCTAATGGTTCAGCCCAAACACCTTTTTCACCTTTACTCACAATGTTGCCATGTTTAAATTCTGCGCCACTTAAATCTTTACCTTCGGTACCAACATATGAAATAACAACGCCCACATATCCAATTGGAATCTCCGTCATTTTAATTTGTTCTACTTGTATAAACCAAGGATTTAAATAATAAGAACCTGCTAAAATAATTTCAGGTTGTAAACCTTTGTTTCCTTTAGCCTCTAAGAATGCATCACAATCTTGGAAATTGTTGTGTCCCAATACTTGCTTACCGGCGATATTGCCTTCTTCAATTGGCATACCATCCATGGTTGTAACAATACCTACCATGTTTTCACTGATATGAGTCATATCATATGTCATCACTTCAAATAAAAATGTATTGATACGATACGTACCGGCAGTGATAATAGCTGATTGACGACCTTTGCGGCCACCATTGCGTAAAAAAGCTTCAGCATCCTGAAAAGAATCACATGCTACTTTTCGAGCTAAAATAAATCCTGTTTCTAATTCTTTACCATCTTTTGCAACGATTAATCCAATTTTTCCTTCAGGAATAACGGTAAACGATTGTTGTGTAATTTCATATTGCCAAATCCATTTCCAGAAATAAATTCCAGGAGCCAGAGGTTGAGCCTGAAAACCGGCTTCTCCGTCAATGGCAATAATTCTACCTGCAGGTAATTCTTTATTAGCACCAAATAGCACAAACTTTTTGGTTACTAAACCAATCTTGTCTTCAGGAATAATAATGATGCCAAATAAGCGAAATAATAACTTGTAAAAGATTAATAATAAAACGGGGATAATTACCCACCAGTAGTCTACAATATAGCTCATAATTTTAAAAATTTAGTAGAGTAAATGTATAAAGGAAACGAATATGCCTTCAGGCATTTTATGAACCAAAAATGGTGGTTATGAACTTTAAATAATTGACGGTTATTCTTCGTAAAAGTAATGTCCTTTACTGTCAATGTTTACTTTATGTAACCATCGGTGTTCTTCAAAAAAATCATAGGCTGGTTTCAATGATTTCCAGAAATTAAGTTTGCTTTTAGGATAATTTGTTTCCAGTAGTTTAATATTTTCATTCGTAAATTTTATAGGAAATATATCAATATATACAGGATTGTTCCTGTTTCTGGATTCTAAACACAAAACGTATAATTCTTTTATTTTATCATCGGTCATTGGTAAACAACCAATGGTAACACAGTTACCATGCATCATGATATTACTTCCGGCACTAATACCTTCTTTTAAAATAATGTCACTAGTATTTGGGTAATTAATTTTCATGCTTAAATAGTAATCACTTTTTGCATTAAAGGCATCTATTCTGTAAAAACCTTCAGGAACCTGTCCATCGCCTTCGGCTCGTTTTGGGCCCAAATTTCCGCTACTGGCACAAATATCGTAGGTTCTAAAAAGTTTATATTTAGTTTCGCTAGGGTCTTTTAACCAAACTTCTACAATTCGCTCATATTTAAATGCCCTCATGTATATACTAAATGTTTCGGGGTTAACCTTTATAGCCTTTAAATCTTCCTGTAATTGAGGCCATTTGGTATCATAGGCATCTTTTACTCTCGTGTTTTTAAGTTGCCCGGCTTTAAAGGCAAGTGTTTTTACTTGTGCTGATGAAACAGAAACCGTAAAAAAAACTAACAAGCAGGTATGTATAACATTATTTAAAAACATAAAACGCGATGCTATAATTGACTTATTTTTGCTAAACTAAGTTAATACATTTTTCGAATGCTGATTCTTAAATTAATAAAAAATAAATATTTCCTGGTAATTGTTGGATTGGTTGTTTGGTTATTGTATTTTGATAAGAATGATGTATTT
>JAEUTR010000057.1 GCA_016787365.1 Bacteroidia bacterium | reverse complement strand
TAATAGGGATACTTTATTGGCTAAACCATTGGGTTTAACAGAGCAGGATAAAAAAGATTTAGAGGCTTTTTTATTATCGTTAACGGATGCCCGATTTGATAAAACAGCTGAAAAAATTAAATAATACGTTCTAAGTCATTCATGTAATCCTGTTGTAAATCTTCATGCAAGGCATTAATTAATGTGTTGATTTTTTTGATTTGTTGTTCATACATGTTTATGAGCAATTGACTTTTATGATAAGGGATACCCGAGGCTTTCATTTTTTGACAAAAGTAAATATGTAGTTCTGCAGCTAATGCTTTATCATTGATATATTTGCAGTATTTAGTAATGAGGCGTAAGAGTTTACGCAAACTTTTTTTAACGTAATATAAATTGGCTTGTGTTTTTAATTCGTTAAAATGCTCGTCAATTTCAGTTTTTACGGCGCTTACAAAACTAGTTTTATCATGCGCTTGAAATAGTAGGTAATCTAAAAACTCTTTATTATCTTTTTTGTATTTAGCTAAATGCAAGCATAATTCTACCAGCTGTTTTGCCGGCAATTCGTTTAATTCTTTTTTTAATTCACTAATACTTGATGCTTTCATTATTGAAATACTTGCGTTATGTCTGCTTCTATGCGCTTTGGTCTTTTGCTAGTAGCATCTAATAAATACCAGGTTGTTTTTATTTTAGTAATAATGGCATTTGTATCTATATCTATGATCTCAACATAGCGGTCAGATTTTGCTCCTTGAGGTTCTGTTACCCATGTTTTAGCTTTTAATTTACTTTGTAAATAGGCAGATTTTAAATAATCAATTTCGTGCCTACTCACTACCCATAGTAATTGAGTTTGCATGTCAGGAGTGGCTACTTTTGTCCAATGAGCTATGGCAATATCCTGCACCCATTTTAAATAGGTGATATTATTCACATGACCATTTTCATCAATATCATTTGGTTGAATGGTAATGGGTAGTTCAAATGCTTTGTAGTTCATTGGTCTAAGTATAAAAAAAGTCATCTAAATAGATGACTTTTTAATAGAGATTTAAGGGGTTATTTCTTTTTTGCCGCGGCTTTTTTAGCGGGGGCTTTCTTTGCTGCAACTTTCTTCGGTGCTGTTTTTTTGCTGGCAGCTTTTTTTACAGCTGCCTTTTTTGCAGGCGCCTTTTCTCCTGCAAGTTTTACAACTTTAGCTTTTTTAGGAGCAGCTTTCTTAGCGCCTTTTTTGTCGAATGCCTTTGGTACTTGCGCCACAATCATTGCTTTAACGTCATCTAAACTTAATGCCGCTAATTCATCTGGCGTGTATTTACCGCCGCCGTTTTTAATTAATTTTAAAACTAATTTTCCAAATTTAATAATTGGTCCCCAACGCGCATTTTCTATTGCTATTTTCTCCTCTGGCCAATTTTGGATATAACGGTTTGCTTCTTTCTCTAATTTCTTTTCAATTAACTCTTCAATATCTTTTTGAGATAGGTTATCGAAATTATAAGCTCTTGGTACATTAATAAATAAGCCATCATATTTAATAAACGGTCCAAAACGTCCTTTGCCTTTAGTTACGCCTTTACCTTGGTAATGAGCAACTGGGGCATCTGCTTCTTCCTTTTCTTTAATAATCTCAATGGCTTTTTCCATATCAACCGTTAATGGGTCAATAGTACGAGGAATAGAAATAAATGCTTCTCCTAATTTAATATATGGACCAAATCGCCCAACTGCAACAATCACTTCCTGTCCATTATATTCCCCTAAAGTCATTGGAAGTTTAAATAAATCTAAAGCTTCTTCTAACGTAATGGTTTCAATACTTTGGTTTCTTCTTAAGCTTGCAAATTTCGGTTTTTCTTCAGAGCCTTCAATGGTTTCTCCAATTTGAGCCAGTGGCCCAAAGCGTCCAACGCGAACTGATACAGGTTTTCCACTTACAGGATCTACACCTAATATTTTTTCGCCGCTTGCACGTTCACTGTTTTCAGATGTGGTTTCAACTGTTTTATGAAATGGTGTATAAAACTCTTTCAGCATGCGTTGCCAGTCTAAATGACCTTCCGCAATTTCATCAAATTCCTCTTCAACTTTTGCTGTAAAATTAAAATCCAAAATAGTTGGGAAGTATTTTAATAAGAAATCATTCACAACCATTCCAATATCTGTTGGAAATAGTTTCGATTTCTCAGCACCAGTATTTTCAGTTTTTAAATCCTTAGTTATGTTTTGTTTAACCAATGATAAATGAACGTATTGTCTTGGAGTCCCTTCTTTATCAGTCTTCTCAACATAATTACGCTTTTGAACTGTACTGATTGTTGGAGCATAAGTAGAAGGACGGCCAATACCTAATTCTTCTAATTTTTTCACCAAACTAGCTTCAGTATAACGTGCTGGGTGATGCGTAAATCGTTGAGTGGCTGTAATTTCTTGACTCTCTAATTTTTCGCCTACTTTCATTGGCGGTAACATAGATGAATTTTCTTCGTCAGATTCTTCATCGTCAGTTCCTTCCATGTATACTTTTAAGAAACCATCAAATTTCAATACTTCGCCTTGCGCTACAAATAATTCAGAAGCACCACTCACATTAACTTTTGCCGTTGTTTTTTCTAACTCAGCATCGCTCATTTGAGATGCAATGGTACGTTTCCAAATTAAATCGTATAAACGTTGTTCGTTACGCTCGCCATCAATTACCGTTCTATCAATGTATGTAGGACGGATAGCCTCATGTGCCTCTTGTGCACCTTTACTCTTATTTTTATATTGACGAGGATTGTAATATTTAGCTCCGTAATTTTGGTTAATAGCCTTGTTTGCTTGATCCATGGCTGTTTCCGATAAATTTACGGAGTCAGTTCTCATGTAAGTAATCTTACCTGCTTCGTATAAACGCTGTGCCACTTGCATGGTTTGAGATACCGAAAAACCTAATTTCCGAGCGGCTTCTTGTTGCAAGGTTGATGTTGTAAATGGTGCAGCTGGCGAACGTTTTGCAGGTTTTGTTTCTAAGCTTTCAATCGTGTATGATGCAACTTTACATTTTTCTAAAAATGCCTGAGCTTCTGCTTCAGTGCTGTAACGTTTATCTAATTCAGCTTTTAAAATTCCAGTTCCAACTTTAAATAAAGCAGATACTTTATATGCTGATGTGGATTCAAATTTTTGAATTTCTCTTTCGCGTTCAACAATTAAACGAACTGCTACAGATTGAACACGTCCCGCAGATAAACTCGGACGAACTTTGCGCCATAAAATAGGGGACAGTTCAAAACCAACTAATCTATCTAATACACGACGAGCTTGTTGTGCATTTACTAAATTAATATCAATTTCACGTGGATTTTCAATAGCCTTTAAAATAGCGGGCTTAGTAATTTCATGAAAAACAATACGTTTTGTGTTCTTTTTTGTTAATCCTAATGTTTCGTATAAATGCCAGCTAATTGCTTCTCCCTCACGATCCTCATCGGATGCCAACCAAACCATGTCGGCTCCTTTTGTTAATTTTTTTAATTCAGCAATTACTTTCTCTTTATCAGGCTGTACTTCGTAAGTTGGAGTGAAATTGTTTTCTATATCTACACCGAATCCCTTTTTTACTAAATCTCTAATGTGTCCAAAACTAGATTTAACAGTAAAATCTTTACCTAAAAACCCTTCAATGGTTTTTGCCTTTGCAGGGGACTCGACAATAACTAAATTTTTTGCCATGTATATATATGTATTAAAAGTTCGAATTTTAAAGCTAAAACTTGACGAATTTTGAGGTTTTTAAGCCCAAAAATTCGAGATTGGTTTGCTTTAAAAGTTTGCAAAGGAAAAAAATTTAATTCGAATAAACCTAATTTTTATTTTTCGGAACTTTATTTTTAGCTGTTTTGAGTTCATTTTATGCTATTTAATTAGTTGATTTATAGTTATTTAAAATATTTCAAAAAAATATTGATTTTAGATTGTGAAAAATGGTTAACGTGTCAATTTGTCAGAACAAAGCCTTATCTTTGCGTTTTTATTGATATACATGGAGAATAAAATAATAGACGAATCAAAACAAGGGGAAGCATTAGTTAGAGAAACCAAAAATACCGGTGGAAAAAAAATGTTTTTGGAGAGCTACGGTTGCCAGATGAATTTTGCGGATAGCGAAATTGTTGCTTCTATTTTGATTGATAAAGGATATACTACAACAACGGATTATAAAGAAGCAGATTTAATTTTTGTAAATACCTGTGCTATTCGAGAAAATGCAGAATCTCGTGTTCGTCAGCGTTTATATGATTACAAAAAAGTAAAAAAGACCAATAAGAACTTATTAATTGGCGTTTTAGGTTGTATGGCCGAACGCTTAAAGCATCAGTTTTTGGAACAAGAAAAGTTGGTGGATATGGTTGTTGGTCCGGATGCTTACCGAGATTTGCCAAATTTAATTGCTGTTGCCGAAGGCGGACAACAAGCTATTAACGTTATTTTAAGTAAAGAAGAAACTTACGCCGATATTTCTCCTGTACGTTTAGATCATAATGGAGTGAGTGCTTTTGTAAGTATTATGCGTGGTTGCGATAACATGTGTAGTTTTTGTGTAGTACCATTTACACGTGGAAGAGAAAGAAGTCGGGAGCCTGAAACTATTGTCAAAGAATGTAAAGAAGCGTTTGATAAAGGCTACAGAGAGGTAACATTATTAGGACAAAATGTGAATTCGTATTTGTGGAGTGGAGGAG
>JAEUTR010000032.1 GCA_016787365.1 Bacteroidia bacterium | reverse complement strand
GTAGTCAATAAATGGGATTTAGTAGAAGACAAAAATACCATGACAACGAAACACTTTGAAGAGCAAATCAGAATTAGCATGATGCCATTTAAAGATGTTCCGATTATTTTTACTTCCGTTACCGAAAAACAACGTATCATGAAAGTGATTGATGTAGCTATGGAAGTATATCAAAACAGAACAACAAAAATACCTACTAGTAAATTAAACGAGTACTTCTTACCTTTAATTGAGAACTTCCCACCACCAGCAGTGAAAGGAAAAATCGTTAAGATTAAATATGTGACTCAAATTAAAGATACCTGTGCTTTTGTATTTTTCTGTAACTCACCACAGTATTTAACAGATGCTTACAAACGTTTCTTGGAAAATAAATTCCGTGAAAGCTTTAATTTTACGGGTGTTCCTTTATCGTTTTATTTTAGAGCGAAGAGTTAATTTAAAATGAAACCATTTGTTTTTTGTTTCAGTTTAATGTGCTTGTTAACCAGTACTCTTTTTTCGCAAGAATTAACTGGCTCTATAAAAGATAAAAATCAAAAAGGTATTCCTTATGTAAACCTTGGTATTCCTGCTAAAGCATTTGGTATTATTACCGATGATAACGGCGCTTTTAAATTTAAAATTACTTCCGAGAAGGATACCGATACTTTACAAATTACCTCTATTGGTTATTACCCGGTAGTTATGAGCATAGCTGATTTTAAAAAGTCATGTTTACAAAATACATCAATTACCTTAACAGAAGAAGTATATCAATTAGAAACTACAACTGTTAGACCTGATCAATATGAAACAAAAACATTAGGTACAACCAAAGTGGCTGATTTAGAATGTGTAAACCTCAGCGGATTAAAACAAAAAGATACAGCATCTGTTCGCCGTTATAAAGAAAAAGGATTAAGTGAAAAATCAGCGGGGATTGAAATAGGAAATAAAATTTCTATTAAAAAAGGACAACAAACGTTTATCGATAAAATACAATTCAAAGCTTGTTTAGGAGAAAATGACACTGCTATTTTTCGTATCAATATTTACTCGGAAGGGAAAACCGTTAAAAGAGTTATCACTCCAATTGGAATGGTTAAGGTAATTAATTCTAATAACGAATTAAAAGAACCTATCATTGTTAAATCGATTGGTAAAACACAAGTTCACGAGATTGATGTATCGAAACAAAACATTGAAGTAACCGATGATTTTATCATTGCCTTAGAATGTATTTACGCTTCTAACTCGCAAATGAATATTGGTGCTAAGCCTGCCGTATTTGGTTCTACTGATTTATTAATCAGAGAAAGTATTATGGACGAATGGGTAAGAGTTCCTTTAATTAATTTGACTTTTATTGCAGCCACAGTTACTTATAAAAAGAAAGGTAAAAAATAAATTCATACTTATCCCCCTCTGGAGGGGGCATGGGGAGGAATTACTGAAACAAAATTTAATTCTAAAATCTTCTCCGTATCTTTTTAAACATTCATTAGTTATAGTATTAAACCACTAAACTTATGAATCATGAAAATCACAAAAACTTTATGGATTGCTATCTCACTCATAGCAATCAATGCTTTATTAAAAGCACAGGATACATTCAATCCTCCTACCTACACTAACAGCCAAATAAACCCTTGTGGTGTGCATAACAAACACATCGGCGACAGACGTCCAATCAACTACACAAGTTTACGAGAAAGTGATGTTGCTTGGGAGAAAAGAGTTTGGCGCGATATTGATATGCGAGAAAAACAAAATCAACCATTGTATTATCCATTAGAATATAATGCCTGTCGTTCCTCTTTATTTCAAACGATTACCAGGCAAATTTTAAATGGGAACATCATCGCTTTTAAAGACGAAGAGTTTTTGATTCCATATGAACCGAGTGAGTTCAGAAAAAAAATTGTAAAAACTGATACCGTAGATCAATCTATTTATGATGAACTAGGAAATGAACGAATCGTAAGAGTTGCCGTTTCTGATTCTACAAGTATTTACGAACGCATTTTAAAATTTAGAGTAAAAGAAGATTGGTATTTTGATAAACAAAAATCAAGTTTGGAAGTTCGTATTGTTGGACTTGCTGCTTTTGAATACAATGCAGAGCGTGATTATTTTAGAGAAGTGTATTGGGTATATTTTCCTTCTTGCCGTCCCTACTTTGCTCGTAATGATGTATACAATTTTAAAAATGATTCCGAACGAAGAAGCTTAGATGACATCTTTTGGAAACGACAATTTTCAAGCATTATTGTTAAAGAATCAAATGTACAAGATCGTTACATTGACCAATACCAAAAAGGGATAGATGCTTTAGTAGAAGCGGATAAAATAAAGATGAACATTTTTACGTGGGAACATGATTTGTGGAATTATTAAATTATTGCTAACTTCGGTTATCAATGTTTTTAGTAATGAAACAACAACTAGTAAATTATATTTTAAGATTATCAACTTGTATATTC
>JAEUTR010000722.1 GCA_016787365.1 Bacteroidia bacterium | reverse complement strand
GATCGGTAAACTCTGCTTCGGCTAGTTCTTTATTTGTTTTTGCAATATTGATACTTATTTTTCGCTTACCACCTAAAATGATTAATTGTTCAAACATAAAATCCTTTTGTCCTGTTTGGTCGGTATGAAAAAAAATGTCATTTTCAGGATCATACACATTAAAATTAGTTGAAAAAACAGGATTAGGATATGCTTTAGATTGGATAACGAGAGCACGATGCTTATCAACATTACATTGAGCCGCTAATATAAAAAGGTTTTTTTTTAGAAATAATTCTTCAGCTTTATCAATTGTACAGGAAATTGTGTCTTGTGCCACAAGTGAATTGTTTTGAGATAAGAGTATGGTTCCGAATAATAATAAGAACAAATGATTTGTTTTTTTCATATTTGCTTAGGCGTACTATTAATGATTAAAAACTTTAATTGAAACAATATTGAATGTGAATTATTTATAACCATGGATGATTTGTTTCACTATCATATAATTATAAATGACGCTTTTAAAATTATTTTTTTAATGACATACCATATTTTTTTAATGCTGTTTGATGTAATTCATATATCTGTAATTTGCTTTCTGTTAGTATCATCTCAATAGAATCTGCTTCTTGTTGTAGGTTTGAAAGATCTAATACAAGTTTTTCCCATTGTATGTTTGCCTCCTTTTCTTCTATTTTCCCTTCAGTAACAGATTTAATAAACAGATTTCCGGATTCTATTATCGCATTAGTGAGTATACTATTGGTGTAATTTTTTTCGGCAAATTCAATTATACACGTTTTTTTATTCTCCAATTCTGAATGAAGTATAAAGTCTTTTTCAAATGCAGTTTTTTTAGTAGGATCAATATTGGCAATTAATTGTTTATGGTTACTATCCAATTCTTTTAATAGGTCTTCTTTAGAAATAGTTTTTTCTTTTAAAGTATTTTCATAAAAATTAATTTCAGATATATAATTATCAATTGTTTTTTCTGAAATAGTTGGTTTACAAGTAATAAATAAAATAAGAAAACCTGTAGCCAGTAAACTATTTTTAATTTTTTTTTTCATAATACTATTTTTCGTTTTTTTTGTCGCCAAAAGAAGGAAGCTTTTATTAATTGATAAAAACTTCCTCTTTTGACTATTATGTAATGTTTTATAAAAGCCTAAACCATAACATTACATAAGTATTTTATTTTAAAATAAAATCTTTTTTACCCGCAAGTTTACCATCAATGTATATTTCTGCATTATAGGTTCCTTTATCTAATCTGCAACTACATTCAATATCTACCGATTCTTTAGTATCCTTATTGTTATAAGTTATAGATTTATTTATAGTATAAACCTGTTCTTTTTGAAGTGTTTTGTTTTGAAATTTAGAGCCTTTAGCAGAAACAATCTGCCCTTTGGGATTGTAAATAAGAATATTTATTTCTTTGCTTCCAGTTTCGGCTAAATCATTTTCCGGAATTGTGAAATTAATACCAATTTTATTGGTGCGTTTTGCCTTTTTGGTTATTGTTGCGTTTTTATAGGTTGTTACAACAATATCAAAAGCTTTAAGGCTTATTGCTTTTTCAAATTTTGATTTTAAATTAAAATGATCTGTTTTTAATGAACTAATAACTGCGTTTAATTCAGAAATTTTATTTTCCAGTTCTGATGTTTCTTTTAATAAAGTATTAATTTTTTGACTATATATAATATTTTGATTTTGGGCTTCTTTTAATTGTTTTTTAAGTTTATCTGAACCATTTAGATTACGTAAGCGAATTAATTCGGTTTTTTCAATATTCAATTCTTTCTTTAATTCATTCAATAAAGTATCTAGTTTGTTGTTTTTTTGGTTGCATGTCGAATAGTTTTCCGTAAGCGCGTCTAATTTTTTATCAGTATTTAATTTTACTGCTAAAATTGAATCTGCATGTAAAACGGCAGAATTATGCCCTTTTAATAATGTTTCATTAGTTTTAAAAAAAAAGATATTACCAATAAATGCTATTGTAAACAATGCTATACTTATACTCATTATAATCTGAGTCTTTTTATTCTTAATTTCCATATGGGTGGTTATTTATGCGACAAATATCCTACCCGTATTTTAGAATCTCATTTGATTGAAATTATAATCACATTAGATCAAGAATAATAAATAATTTTAATATTGCTGCTTCGTATAGATGAGGAATTCTAATTCGTACTTCTGTACCTTTTTTAAGTTCAGATTGAATAGAAATTGCACCGTCATGGAGTTCAATTATCTTTTTGGTGAGTGTTAATCCTATACCATGTCCGTTATATGATTTTACACTGGCAGATCTGTAAAAAGGTTCAAAAACATGTTCAAGATCTGTTTCCGTAATTCCAATACCATTATCTTTTACCGATATATAAATAAATTTTTCATCAAATTTTAAATCGATTTCAGCAGATGTATCATGGCTATATTTACATGCATTTTCTATAACGTTTAACAAGGCAGATTTTAAAAGTTGTTCATTTGCCTTTAATATTAACCAGTTCTCATCAGGAAATCCATTGAAATTGAAAATTACTTTGTATTCTTTATTTCGTTTTAATATCTCAGCTCTGGATATTCCTACCAGTTCATCTATTCTTACGTTACTTAATTTTATTTCAGATATATCTAAGTTTGCTTGAGCTAAATCAAGTAATCCATTAGAAAGTTTATTCAGTTGTTTAATATCAAACAGTAATGAATTTAATATTTCTTTTCCTTCGTCGTTAATATTTATATTCATCAGGGTAACTTCTAGTTGTCCTGTAAGTGTTGTAAGTGGTGTTCGGAGTTCGTGTGAGGCATGTGCCACAAAACTCCTCTGAACTTCAAAAGCGGCATTTAAGCGTTCCAGCATTTTATTAAATTTAATGGCCAGTTGTGCTATTTCATCTTTGACATTTCCTTCATTTACTTTTAACTTTAAATTATGTACGGTTATATCATCAATTTGATTAATCATATTTGAAATCGGCTGTAATGTTTTTTTTGAAAAAAATAAACCGATGATGATAATCAAGAAAACCGAAATAATGTCGCCTATTATCAAAATGTTTCGTAGGTAGGTTAATTTTGTTAAACCGTATTTATCGTAGGCCGAAGCAACTACCACATATCTGTCGTATTTGCCTTTAAATAATATACCTACAGCTTCGGTTTGGTTTGCAGAATATCGAATTTCTCCTTCTAATCTAATTTTGTCCAGAGTATTTCTGTCTATTTCGTCTTTATCTTCCAATAAACTACAATAAACAAGTTTATTGGAAAAATCATAAATAAACACTTTTTCATCAATCATTGGATTTACAGCATTTCTATCTATTATTTTTAATAATTCGTTGTCAACTTCATCAACATCCGAAAGTAGTTTAACAGTTGTTAATGCTTTATCTTTTAAACGATCTAAAAATTCCGCTTGCCTGAAATTGTTTAGTAAAGAATAAATAATGACTGAAAATGTAATCAGGATGATTGATACAATAATTGAGAATTGTAAAGTTATACGTGTGCGTATTTTCATTATTTTTCTTTTAATATATATCCCATACCAATTTGAGTATGGATTAGCTTTGGTGTAAAATCTTTGTCAATTTTTTTTCGTAAATAAAAGATATATAAATCAATCACATTTGTTCCTGTATCAAAAGAAATATCCCATATTTTTTCTGCTATATCTAATCTTGATAATACTTTTCCCTGATTACGCATTAAATATTCCAGTAACAGAAATTCCTTTGCTGTTAATTCTATTTCTTTTCCATTTCTTGTAACAGTTTTGCTGTCAGAATTTAATTCAAGATCTGCTACTTTTAAAATGGTTTGCATAGATAAAGAGGCATTGGCTCTTTTTATTAACGCTTTTACCCTAGCGGTTAATTCTTCAAATTCAAAAGGTTTAACTAAATAGTCATCAGCTCCAATATCAAACCCTAATACTTTATCTGTTAATGTACCCAAGGCTGTTAGCATTAAAACCGGCGTTTTAATATTGCTTTCGCGTAATTGGCGACACACGTCAAAACCATTAATAATAGGAAGATTAACATCCAAAATAATTAAATCGTAAGTGTAGTTTTTACCCATACTCAAACCAATTTTCCCATCATAAGCCACTTCTATATGGTAACCGTTTACTTCAAGTCCTTTTTTTATAAAGGCAGCTACTTTTTGTTCATCTTCTATAATTAAAATATTCATACTATTTAAAATGTTTATTGAAGATATCGATTATAAATACTTTATAAGGTACTGTTGCAGAATAAAGTTGGAGTTTTAAAATATCTCTTAGTCCTATTAAAGTCGAGAAGTGTTATAACACATGTTTCTTAGTGTTCTCGACTTTGCTTGACCCGACTCATATTTATTCTGAAATATCTTCTTTAGTAATAATATACACTCCATCTGTATGTTTTTTGTAAAACGTAATATTTCTTCTTTTATAAATTTTGTTTCGCTATTGATACTCATCATGATTTAAGAATCATGATTAAATATGACTGTATAACAAAGATATTACCAATAAGTTATGAATAAATTAGAAAGTCATTAGAATTGATACTATTTCTGTTTTCAGGTTTTATGGCAATTCACATTTTTTACTAAAAAATCTTTAAAAAAGATAGGCTTATGTATAATTAACCTTCACTTGAATTTTGTTAAAATAAAGCAAAATTTTGCACCTTAATTTTAAGTAATTCATAGGTTTAAATAATGTTCAGATGATAAAGTAGACATGACTTATTTTTAAACAAAGCGCATGCAAGAGATTTGTGTTTTTCGTAAATTTTTTAATTTACTCCTTAAACACTTTATTTAATCTTTTTAATAAAGACATCATTACGATAAACGCAAATAGTAATAAGGCAAAGTTCAACCAAAAGAAATTTGCTTTATTATCAAAGGTATCCCAGTTTTTTGCCAATACACCACTTAGTTTATTCCCAATGGATGTAGCCAAACTCCATCCACCCATCATTAATGCGGTGTATCGTACAGGTGATAATTTAGAAACCATTGATAAACCCATAGGACTTAAGCATAATTCTCCGATTGTTATAACACCATAACAACCAACCAACCACCAAGCACTTGCTTTGGTATTTCCATTGTTTGTGTAATAAACTGCTGCTACCATTACTAAAGTTGATAAGGCACTGATTAATAATCCGTATGATATTTTGGTTGCTGTTGTCGGTTCTTTTTTTCTTTTTCGTAAGAATCCAAAAAACATAACAATTAAAGGTGTTAAGGCAATTACAAAAAATGGGTTGATGGATTGAAATAATTCGGTGGGGATTAATTTTAATTTTTGTCCTTGTTCAGGATATTTTTCGGGAGCTAAATTTTTAAAATAGGGTGGGTAGTCTACACATTTTATAGCTACTCCATTAGCATCTTTTATTCTTCTGAAATGTTCGTCTAACTGAAATACAGAATCATTTTTAGCAACTACAGATGTATCGCATTGGGTTAAATATATTGCCGGTTTTACAAATGCCGCAGGCATTTCTCTGTCTGTATAAGAATTGGCATATGTGGTTAAAGCCGTTCCGTTTAATTTAAAAATTGCCCAAAAAATAATCACGATTCCAAAAATAGTGTACATGGTTCCCACGGATTTTTTTTCTTCTTCATTGCAGCTTTTATAAATAGTGGAATAAAAATAAATTACAGGAATACAGGCACATAAAAAAGCATCAGTACTATCACTTCCAAAAATTGTATCGGGAATAAACCATCCTATTGCTCCAAATCCTAACGCAATTCCTAATACTTTTAAGAAGCGTATAATAATAGGTTTATCTTCAGG
>JAEUTR010000709.1 GCA_016787365.1 Bacteroidia bacterium | reverse complement strand
TAAAGGAAGTGTAAATATTCCTTTAAATGAGCTATCTTCGAGCATTAATAAAATTAAAAAAAATGTGCCAATCATTACTTGTTGTGCAAGTGGTATGAGAAGCGCTTCCGCTAAATCAACATTAAGTTCTTTAGGCTTTAAAGAAGTGTATAACGGTGGAGGCTGGATGAGTTTAAACGGAAAATTATAATGAACTTAAACATTAAACAACGCTTGTCAACTAATTGGAGTTTGTGGCGTGTTATACGATTAGTGTTATCTGTTCTGTTTATTGTGAACGGCATCATTGCTATAGATTATATTTTAGTATTAGCAGGAGTATTTTTATTAGGACAAGCTGTATTTAATACTTGTGTAACCTGCGTCAGTGGAAATTGTGAAATACCTCAAAAAACTAAATCATGAACAACTTCAATAATCTTATCAATTCAGAAAAACCTGTGTTAGTTGACTTTTTTGCAGAATGGTGTGGCCCTTGCAAAACAATGGCTCCTATTTTAAAGGATGTAAAAACTCAACTACAGGATAATGCCACTATTATTAAAATAGATGTCGATAAAAATCCTGAAGTGGCATCTATCTATCAAATTAGAAGTGTGCCCACTTTAATCATGTTTAAAAAAGGTAAAGCTGTTTGGAAACAATCTGGTGTTGTTCCAACTCAGGAATTAATCAAATTATTTAATCAATTTCAATAATTATGTCTCATCACTATAATGTTAATCTTAAATGGAATGCTGATAGAATAGGAGAGGTATCTTCCCCTGAACTAAATTCTAAAATAGAAGTAGCAACACCGCCTCAATTTCCTAAAGGAGTAGAAGGTATTTGGTCGCCCGAACATTTTTTTACGGCTGCTGTTAACTCTTGCTTTATGACTACATTCTTAGCAATTGCTGAAAATTCGAGATTAGAATTTAAAGAATTTAATTGTGATGCTTCGGGAATTTTAGAACAAGTAGACGGTAAATATTTAATGACAGAAGTGGTGTTAAATCCAACTTTAGTGATTACAAAAATAGAGGATAAAGAAAAGGCTTTACGTGTTTTAGATAAATCAGAAAAGGCCTGTTTAATTTCTAACTCCATCAATTCAAAAGTCAGTTTAAATCCTACGGTGATATTATAACAAAAAAGAGAGGCTTGATTTATCAAGCTTCTCTTTTTTGTAATTTACTGTATTGAACTTAGTCAAAGATAAATGGTTGCTTTCTTACATCCATTTAGCCGCAAATAGTTTAAACTCAGTTCTTAATTCATTGAAGTTCTTTTCAAATGCTTCCACAGCTTCTTTTTCGTTGGAGTGAGAAGGCATTTCTCTATGATCAACAGCTATTGGGTTTTTATTAACTTCTTTTTCAATAACACTCTCGTCTAACTTAATGGTGTGTGACAATTCATCAATATTATTTTTTTGAATAATCAATTGATTTTGAAAGTGTTCAACCGAAGCTAAAACTTCAGATTGGTTGTTTTTTGATGCTAACTCTCCTAAGCGGCCTTTCATTAAAATAATTTCATCTGCATAAAATTTTAATTTACTCATCCATTCTGTATGATCAGCGTGTTGAGTGTAAATTTTTTCTCCTGTTTTCATGGCTTTTTATATTTAGTTTATAATTAATTTCTGCATTAAAGGTAGATCAAACGCACATCGTTAAACTTGATATTAATCATGTTTTAAAACTGAGTTATATCATTCCTTTTTATCACTGTTTTTTCAATTTTTGTTCAACTAAATAACTATAACATGTCTATATACCAAAAGCAAGGGCAAGTCCCACATAAACGCCACATTGTGTTTCGTAAACCAAATGGCGAATTATATCACGAAGAATTATTTGGTACAGAAGGTTTTTCCAGTACCTCTTCATTAGTGTATCACCTTAATCCTCCTACCATGGTTAAGGAAATTGGTAAAGCACATTATGCCCGACCTGAAGTTGGCATTGATGAAAACTTAAAAGCTTTAAGCTTTATGGGTTATGATGTAGAACCAGATGATGATTATTTAGAAAGTCGTAAAGTGTTTTTCTTTAATGATGATATGCAAATTGGAATGGCATGCCCTTCAAAGAATATGGAAGATTATTTCTTTAAGAATGCAGATTCTGATGAAATGCTATTTATTCATAAAGGCAGCGGACGTTGTAAAACCATGTATGGTACGGTTGATTTCGAATATGGAGATTATGTCATTATTCCAAGAGGAGTAGTTTATAAATTAGAATTTGATACAAAGGATAATAAAATATTATTTGTTGAATCTCATAGCCCTATTCGCACTCCTAAACGTTATCGTAATGAGTTTGGACAGTTATTAGAACATTCTCCATTCTGCGAGCGTGATTTTAAACTGCCATATAATTTTGAAACTCATGATGAAAAAGGAGATTTTAAAATCATGATTAAAAAACGTGGAATGATTTATCCATATACTTATGAAACGCATCCTTTTGATTTAGTAGGCTGGGACGGATATGTATATCCTTATGCATTCTCTATTTTTAATTTCGAACCTATTACAGGTCGCATTCACATGCCACCTCCAATTCATCAGCAGTTTGAAGGACGTAATTTTGTGATTTGTTCTTTTGTGCCTCGTTTATATGATTATCATCCTGATGCCATTCCAGCACCTTATCATCATAGCAATATTGACGCGGAAGAAATTTTATATTACGTAGACGGCGATTTTATGAGCCGCAATAATATTAAAGCTGGTCAGTTTACTTTACATCCTGCAGGTGTTCCTCATGGCCCACATCCTGGAGCCATTGAACGCAGTATAGGTAAAAAAGAAACCAAGGAATTAGCAGTAATGATCGATCCATTTAATCCTCTAAAAATTTCTACAGAAGCTCTGAAGTATGAAGTGAAAGACTATTACAAATCATGGATGAGCGCCCCTCAATTAGTATAAAAAATAAAAACAACTAACTAAAAAATAAATATCATGTCAGTAGCAGATTTAACTAAAGTAAAAAACTACGATTATAGTGGAGAAAAAGTATTTGAAAAAGCTCAAGACTTTTTGCCAATTAACGGAACAGATTATGTTGAACTATATGTTGGTAATGCAAAGCAAGCAGCGCATTACTATAAAACGGCATTTGGTTTTCAAGAATTAGCCTACGCTGGATTAGAGACAGGTTCTCGCGATAGAGTATCTTATGTATTAGTTCAGGATAAAATTCGTTTAGTATTAACTTCACCATTTGATCCAGATAGCGAAATTTCTCATCATATTCGTAAACATGGTGACGGTGTTAAAGTCATTGCATTATGGGTTGACGATGCACGTAAATCATATGAAGAAACCACTAAACGTGGTGCTAAATCTTATTTAGAACCAACTGTTGTAAAAGATGCAAATGGGGAAATTGTAAAAGCTGGTATTCATACCTATGGTGAAACCATTCACATGTTTATTGAGCGTAAAAACTATAAAGGTATTTTTATGCCTGGTTACGAAAAATTAGATACCGAATACAAACCAACGCCAACAGGATTAAAGTATATTGATCATATGGTGGGTAATGTGGAACTAGGAGCAATGAATAAATGGGCCAGTTTTTATGCAGATGTGATGGGATTTGCAAACTTAGTAACCTTCGACGATAAAGATATTTCTACAGAATACACAGCTTTAATGAGTAAAGTAATGACCAACGGAAATGGTCGTATTAAATTCCCAATTAACGAACCTGCTCATGGTAAAAAGAAATCTCAAGTAGAAGAGTATTTAGATTTCTATTATGGACCAGGCTGTCAGCATATTGCTGTTGCGACGGATGACATCGTTTTCACAATTTCTGAAATGCGTAAACGTGGTGTGGAATTTTTATATGTCCCTGGAACGTATTACGATACAGTAAAAGATAGAGTAGGGATTATTGAAGAAGATATGGAAGAATTAAAGAAATGGGGTATCATGGTTGATAGAGATGATGAAGGATATCTATTACAAATCTTTACAAAACCAGTAGAAGACAGGCCAACTTTATTCTTTGAAATTATTCAACGTAAAGGTGCGAAGTCATTCGGAAAAGGAAATTTCCAGGCTTTATTTGAATCAATAGAAGCGGAGCAAGCAAGAAGAGGAACTCTTTAATATTTTACACCTGTCAGGTTTATAAAACCTGACAGGTGTTTTGTTTTTAAACTAAATCACATTTTAAGTATGAACATCATCCCACCATTTAATTTTAAAAAATGGATTGACGAAAACCGTCATTTATTAAAGCCACCAGTTGGAAATCAAGTGGTTTATAAAGACACTGAATTTATTGTGATGGTTGTTGGCGGACCAAATGCCCGCAAAGAATTTCACTATAACGAGGGCGAGGAATTCTTCTATCAAATAGAAGGTGATATGCAATTGCCTATTAGAGAAAATGGAAAAACCAGGGTAATTGATATTAAAGAAGGTGAGATTTTTTTATTGCCACCAAGAGTAGAGCATTCTCCTCAACGCTTTCCTAACACAGTGGGTTTGGTTATTGAACGTCAACGTACTCCTCAGGAGTTAGATGCATGCACTTGGTATTGCGAAAATTGCGATACAGAATTATATCGTGCAAAATTTCATTTAGGGGATATCGTAGAGCAATTGCCAAAATTAATGCAATCGTATTACGATAGTTTAGAGTTGCGTACTTGCAAAAAATGTGGCCATGTGATGGAACCACCAAAATTAAAAGAAGCATTAGTTAAATAGTCTTCGACTCCGCTCAGACTGACAATATAAAAATTAGAAAATATAATATTTATGAAACAAGCAACAATAGTAGGCGCAGGATTAGTAGGCTCGTTATGGGCGGTTTATTTAGCTAAAGAAGGCTACAAAGTAAATGTGTATGAACGTCGCCCTGACATGCGTAAAGCTAATATCTCTGCGGGCAAGTCAATTAACCTAGCAACCTCATATCGTGGTTGGAAAGCGTTAGATGCCGTTGGTATTGGTGATGAAATCAGAAAAATTGCGATCCCGATGTATGGCCGTACTATGCATCCTTTAAAGGGCGATACTAATTATCAACCTTATGGCATTAACGATCAAGCTATCTATTCTGTTTCTCGTGGAGAAATTAATGCGAAGTTGATGGACTTATCCGAACAAAATCCTAACGTGAAAATTTTCTTTAACGAGGAATGTATAAATGTTGATTTAGAAAAAGGCACAAGTTATTTTAAAAATACGCAAACAGGAGCTTTGTCGGAAGTTACGGCTGATGTGGTATTTGCAACGGATGGTGCTTTCTCAGCAGCGCGTTACAATGCGATGCAAAAGTTAGATCGCTTTAGCTACAGTCAAAATTATATCGAAGATGGTTACCGCGAAATTTTGTTACCAGCTAATGCTGATGGCAGTTATAAATTGGAAAAAAATACTTTGCATATTTGGCCTCGTGGCCGCTTTATGTTAATTGCACTTCCTAATTTTGATGGTTCATTTACTTGTACCTTATTTATGCCATTTGATGGACATGAGCATTGCTTCAATAAATTAACATCAAGAGATAAAGTAGAGAATTTCTTTAAAGAAGTATTTCCTGATTTCTTTAACATGATGCCAAATGTGGCAGATGCATGGGAAGATCACCCACTATCATCTTTAGCCATTATTCGTTGTTATCCATGGTATCATGGTAAAGTAATGTTGATGGGAGATGCAGCTCATGCTACCGTTCCGTTCTTTGGCCAGGGGATGAATTGTGGTTTTGAAGATTGTACCGTGATGTGGGAATTAATGAAAAAACATAATGAAGATTGGAAAAAAATTGGCGAAGAGTATCAGGTATTACGCAAACCTAATGGCGATGCGGTTCAGGATCTATCAGTCAATAATTATTTAGTGATGCGTAACAAAGTAGCTGATCCGGAATTTTTATTACTTCAAAAAATTGAAAGAAGATTTAGTGAATTGTATCCAGATAAATATTTTCCATTATATACGATGGTTTCTTTTACAGATATAGAATATAAAACTGCCTTAGAAAAAGGAAATGCACAGGAAAATATTATAAAAGAATTAATAAAAAAACATGATATTAATCATGATACTTCATTAGAGGCCATTGATGAGATTATCCATCAACATATGACTAAAAATGTATTAATTTAGCGAAAATTAAAAAATCATGACTGACGCACAAAAAGAACTTGTTTCTCGTATTGAAGATAAATATAAAGCCATCGATCAAAACCCTGATGTACATTGAGAAGGTTTAGTTTGGGCTAATCCTATAACTTATTGGGATTATATTTTACCAGATGCTTTATTAGGACTTCAAATTCAACGTACAACTCAACCTGATGAAATGGTATTTATCATGTATCATCAAATTAATGAGTTGTTGTTTAAAATGATTTTGTGGGAAATTAATCAAGTAAGTAACTGTCTTGAAGTATCTGCACCTTTCTTTACCGAAAAATTAAGACGTATCAGTCGCGATTTTGATATGCTATCTTCTTCCTTTGATATTA
>JAEUTR010000529.1 GCA_016787365.1 Bacteroidia bacterium | reverse complement strand
TATATTTACGAAATAAAAGACAATATTACGTGGGATGATCATACGCCTATAACAGGTTATGATATTGCATTTACAACCAAAGCCAGTAAATGTTTATACACAAATAATCAGGGACTTAAACCATATTGGGAGAATATAGATGACGTTATTGTTGACCCATTAAACAATAAAAAAATTACCATAAAAATGAAGCGTCCATACATTTTAAACACCTGGTTCTGGACAGATTTCCCTATTATACAAGAAATTTATTACGACAAACAAAAAGTGCTATCAAAATATAATACTGAGCAGTTAACCGATTCTGTATTTTTAAAAACAAAGCGCGATATCAAACAATGGGCAGATGAATTTAATAGTTCTAAATACTATTCTGATCCAAACTTTATGAGTGGTGCCGGTCCATACAAAATAACCAAATGGGATAAAGGTGTAAGTATCACTTTAGAAAAAAAGAAAAATCATTGGACTGAAAATTGTCATGAAAACTGGTATTGTCAGGCAAATCCGGATAAAATCATTTTAAAATTGAACAATAATAATGCTTCTGCGGTTCTAGAGCTAAAAAATGGGTTAATTGATGTTTCGAATATGATTGATTATGCTTCGTTTACTGAATTAACAAAAGATGAAAATTTTACTAAAAGCTATACTATGAAATTAGCCGATACCTACAACTATACATATGTTGCTATGAATATGAAACCTGACGGGCAAAAACATCAAAAATTATTTACAGATGTGTTAGTTAGAAAAGCAATGGCATTATTAACACCTTACGAGCAAATTAACAAAACATTGTACGAAAATCATAACAAGCGTATGATTGGGCCTATTTCTCCAAATAAAACAGATTTTAATACTGAATTAAAACCTATTGCTTATAATGTTGAAAAAGCAAAAGAATTACTAAAACAGGCGGGATGGGCTGATACAGACAATGACCAGATTTTGGATAAACTAATTGATGGAAAAAAAGTAAAATTCGAATTCAGTATCAATTTCATGGCAGGATCAAAAATTTGGGAAGATTTGGCCAAACAATTATCAGAAAGTATGGGCAAAGCTAATATATATGCGATGCTCAATCCTATAGATTATAATGGTTTTGTGGGGGCTGTTATGGGACATGATTTCGACATGAGTATCAGTGCATGGCAAAGCAGTGCGCCTCCCGAAGATTATGCTCAGTTATGGCATTCTTCTTCATGGATAAATAACGGATTAAATTTTACAGGTTTTGGAACGCCTCAAACAGATGCCTTAATAGACAGCATCAATACAAGTATTGACGAACAAAACAGAATCAATCTTTCTAAGCGTTTTCAGAAGATTGTTTATGATGAACAGCCTTATATTTTTTTATTTACCCAAACTCGTCGCATTATTGCTCATAAAAAATGGAATAATCTGGAAGTATATACTGAATATCCGGGAGTGCTATTAAACACTCTTCAATTAAATAACTAATTCATGTGGACTTACATTTTAAAAAGGATACTTTGGTTTATACCAACTCTTTTAATTGTAAGCCTTATTGGTTTTATTTTATTGGCTAATGCTCCGGGTGATGCTGTTGATAGCATAGTCATGTCTTCCAATTCGGGAAGTTTAAAAACAACTCAGGATATTGAACAGCAAAAAAAATATTGGCGTAAACAATTAGGACTGGATTTACCTTTGTTTTATTTTTCGGTATGTAAATTATCCGAACCTGATACACTTTACAAAATCACCAATAAGATTCAACTAGAAAGAATCAAAGAACACATTAAAACAACCGGTGGCTATAAAAATTATCTCCCAAAAATTATTTGGTACGGTTTTCACAATCAATATCATCGCTGGTTATTTGGAGGCTATAATTCAAAAGGAATTATTCGTGGTGATTTTGGATTATCTATTTCAAAAAAAGAACCTGTAATTACCATCATCAAAGACAAAGTAATTTGGTCATTATTTTTTTCTATCCTATCTATTGTATTGGCTTATGTAGTTAGTATTCCAATCGGTATTAAAATAAGCTTACAACCGGAAAGTAAGTTCAGTAAAGTATCACAATTTATATTATTTCTGTGGTATTCCATGCCTTCATTTTTTATAGGTGTATTGTTGCTAATGGTATTTGCCAATCCTGATGTATTATCTGTTTTTCCTCCATCAGGTATAAAACCAATTGAAGGTTACAATGAAAATGCTTCATTGATTGAAAAAATCGTCGATTCACTTCCATACATGGTATTACCGTTGATTTGCTACACTTACTCTTCTTTAGCTTTTATATCCCGATTAACAGCTACTTCTATTCGGGAACAATTTTATATGGATTATATAAAAACAGCCAAAGCAAAAGGTTTAAGTGAAAAAAAAATTGTGTGGAAACACGCTCTTAAAAATTCGGCACTACCGTTAATTACTGTTTTTTCATCTGTATTTCCTAGCATTATAGGTGGATCAGTAGTTATTGAAAGTATTTTTACCATTCCGGGAATGGGTTTGGAAACTGTAAAAGCTATTATTGCACAAGATTATCCGATTGTAATTGCCATTATTACTTTATCATCGGCATTAACGATGTTTGGCTATTTGCTAGCCGATATTTTATATGCATGGGTTGACCCGAGAATTAGAAATAAAACATAAAAAATTGAACATTAAAAATACATATATCTCATACCAAAACATGCTCTCCAAAAACAGAGCATTAAAACAATGTGTACGGATATTTTTAATGTTAGTGTTTATAGCTATTCTTGCTCCATTTATTGCTAATGACAAACCTTTGGTTTTTAAGTATAAAGGACAATGGTTATTTCCAGCTTTTTCTTTTAAGCATAAGGTAATTATTAATAACGAAACCATTAATTACAATATGGGTAGAGAATGGAAATTTTTAAATTCGGATATTTGTATTTTCCCAATCTGCGCCTACTCTCCAAACACTATTGATGCAAACAATGCTCCAAGAAAAAGTCCTTTTGCCAAACAAATCATGATTTTAAAAAATGAACAGATAATTCCTATGCCATTTAAATTCAGACATTGGCTGGGAACCACACAAAATGGCACAGATGTGCTATCGGGTATTATTCATGGGAGTAGAGTGTCATTAAGTATTGGCGTATTTAGCATGCTTATTGCTTCCTTATTAGGTATTTTATTGGGGGCCTCTGCCGGATATTTTGAGAACAATCAACTAAAAATTGGTTATGTTCAATTATTATTTTTAGTGTTAGGCATTTTTTTGACCTACTTTTATTGTGTTATTATCAGAGGCGATAAACTAATTGCGTCATTTAACGAAGGTGGCATTTGGCTTATATTAAGGTTATTGTTCCTAGTGTATGTATCATTTAAAACTATAGGAGGCTTAATATGGATTGGCGGATACATTGATAAAAAATTAAATACAATCGCCAAGCTCAATTTCCCGATGGACTCTATTGTATCAAAAATGATTGAAGTACTGAACTCTATCCCGATTTTATTATTAATTATTGCCATCTCGGCAATAACCAAACCTTCGTATACTTTACTAATTTTAATTATTGGCTTTTTAAGTTGGACAACCATAGCCCGTTTAACCCGAGCCGAATATTTAAAAGCAAAACAACTTGATTATGTAACTGCCTGCAAAGCAATAGGAATGAGCAATTACAGGATTATAATAAAACACATCCTTCCAAATGCCCTGCCGGTTTTATTAGTTCAAATTATTTTTGGAATGGCAGGTGCGGTTTTAATAGAAGCTTCTTTATCCTTTATTGGTGTTGGTGTTCCTGTAAATACTGTTACT
>JAEUTR010000668.1 GCA_016787365.1 Bacteroidia bacterium | reverse complement strand
CGTAATATTTTTTAAAGGATTTACTAAAACTATGAATGTCTGAAAATCCAGATAAAATAGATGCTGCAGAAACATTAACACCTTCTTTTTCAATCATATTTTTTGCAAACATTAACCTTTTTTGAATAATGTACTGATGAGGACTTATTGATAAAACTGTCTTAAATAATCTGAAAAAGTGATATTCTGACAAACCTGTTTCTTTGGCGATAAGTTCAATATTAAGTGGTGAAGTAAAATAAAGATCTATATAATTTTTACCTTTATAAATTTTACGAAGTAAATCTTTCTTTGTCTCTGTTTTTATAGCCTTAACAGATTGAAATTGCTTAAAAACAGGTATGTGGTCGCAAATAATTTTTTCGGACAAAGTGTAGTAAAACTCTTTACTTAAATTTAATTCGTGAGTAGGATTATGTTTTAAAACAGACTCTAACTGTATCATAAACTGTCCTAAATGAGTATGAGGGGCACTATATTTGTTCTCTAAAAAATTAGTGGAATTAAAAAACTGATCTAAATCTAAATCAGAAATTGATGCATCCGGTTTTAAGTAACTAGCTACCACCTCAGACAAAATATCTGGTGCCACGTCAATACAAATACCGGTTACCGATTTTTTACTGTCAACTTCCACAAAACCTTCGCTATGTTTATTTGCCAGTAAATATTGTTGATTCTTGATAATATATTTATTCCCATTTACAGAATAAAGTTCAGAACCATCAACTACATATTTTATAGAAAAACTTCTGAACGGCGATGGTGAATAAAATTCATTTAAAACAGAGTAATTAATTAAATTACTGTTTTTGGGCAAACTCAATTTATTTATCGTATTTTCTGTAAAAACGTCTGGCATATCTGTTTAAAGATACAAATACAAAAAATGACTCTAATTTAAAAATACGTCAATGGTTTAAATCCTATTTTTTAGGTAAATTTAACCTGCTATTTTTCATAAAAAGGCTTAATAAATATGTATCTTCGAATTATTAATATCCAAAACAACAAACAATTATCCAATGAATCATAAATCTGTTTTATCCATTCTTGCCTTAGCTTCCTTTACACTAACAGCACAGGTAAATACAAAAACATCTGCTCCGGCTAATAAACCGGTAGCAAAACCAATAAGTAATGCCCCTAAGCTTATCCAAACAGTTGCTAAAACGGGGAATGAAATTATTATTCCTTACAAAAAATTTGTATTGGCTAATGGCTTAACTATTATTGTTCATGAAGATCATTCCGATCCGATTGCTTATGTTGATGTAACGTATCATGTAGGTTCAAATAGAGAACAGCAAGGTCGCTCAGGTTTTGCTCATTTTTTTGAACATATGATGTTTCAAGGCTCTAAAAATGTAGCCGATGAACAACATTTTAAAATTATTACCGAAGCCGGAGGAACATTAAATGGGACTACTAATTCCGACAGAACAAACTATTTTGAAACAGTTCCATCTAACCAATTAGAAAAAATGCTTTGGTTAGAATCAGACAGAATGGGCTTTCTATTAGATTCTGTAACTCAAAAGAAATTTGAAGTACAACGTGCTACTGTAAAAAACGAGCGTGGACAAAATTATGATAACCGTCCTTATGGTCTAGTTAGTGAAAAAACAGGAGAAGCTTTATTTCCTAAAGGCCACCCTTACTCTTGGACAACCATTGGTTATATTGAAGATTTAAATCGTGTGGATGTTGGCGATTTAAAACGTTTTTATATGCGCTGGTATGGTCCAAACAATGCTGTTTTAACAGTTGCCGGAGATGTTAATACTGCTGAAGTAGTAAAACTAGCCAACAAATATTTTGGCTCTATCCCTCGTGGGCCTGAAGTTAAAAACATGGCAAAACAAGCAGCTGTATTAACAGAAAACAGATATATCTCTTATGAAGATAATGTAAAATTTCCTATGTATAAAATTACCTATCCTACCGTTCCATCAATGGATAAGGATGAAGCGGCATTGGTTGTTTTAGGTGAAATT
>JAEUTR010000667.1 GCA_016787365.1 Bacteroidia bacterium | reverse complement strand
TACTTTGTATTACATTTCTACAGAGCAGGGGCAGATTAACAGAGATGTTTACAGCATTAAATTAAACGGAACCGGTAAAAAACGTTTATCTACAGCAAATGGCACAACAAGTGCTGATTTTAGCAGAGGTTTAAAATTTTATGTAAGTTCTTATTCAAATGCCAATACACCACCTATGTATGAATTACATAGTGCTGATGGTAAATTGATAAAAGTACTGGAAGATAATACAGACTTAAAAACCAAAATGAAATCGTATAAATTATCTACAAAGGAATTTTTTACGTTCAAAAATACGGATGGGGTAGAGTTAAATGGTTGGATGATGAAGCCACTCAACTTTGATCCGGCTAAAAAATATCCGGTTTATATGTTTGCTTATAACGGCCCGGGATCTAACGAATGTAATAATGCCTGGGAAACTTTTGATTTTTGGTGGCATTCCCTATTAAATCAACAAGGTTATATGGTAGTTTGTGTAGATGGAAGAGGTACTTTAGGTCGCGGACGTGAATTTAAGCACTGCACTTATTTGCAATTAGGAAAATTAGAAACCTTAGATCAGATTGATGCCGCTAAGTATTTGGGAACATTACCTTATGTAGATAAAGCCCGTATTGGGTTCCAGGGTTGGAGCTATGGTGGCTATATGGCATCTTTATTAATTACTAAAGGTGCGGATTATTTTAAATCAGCCATTGCGGTTGCTCCTGTGAGTAACTGGAAGTTTTATGATAATATTTACACAGAACGTTTTTTACGTAAGCCACAGGATAATAAAAGCGGTTATGAGGATAACTCTCCTGTAAACTTTACCAAGCAAATGAAAGGTAAGTTTTTATTAGTGCATGGTAGCGGAGATGATAATGTACATTTTCAAAATTCCATGGAGTTGGCAAATGCTTTGGTTAAGTATAACAAACCGTTTGATTTTATGGTTTATCCCAACAAAAACCATGGTATTTTTGGTGGTTATACCCGAGCTCATTTGTACAACAAAATGTTAAGTTTTGTAAAGGAGAATTTATAAAAGCAGCGTATGTTATTAAGAGCCTTTCAGTAATGAGAGGCTTTTTTTATTATACTTGACTAACTATATTTAAGTATTTGTAATATCTATCCTGTTAGAGCGACCTTTAAATTTGAATCCTGATAGCTATCAGGAGCTTTGATGTCGCCCGCATAAGTTTTAGGTGCGTTTAGAGCCAGTACTTTATTCTTTGTAAGTGTTTTTTTGTCCCGCTATTAGTCTTATATATTGCCCAAAATTTATAAAATCTTTGTTTGTCGGCGCATATGAATAAACTAAATGATGATGTTGATGACTGTCATTTTTATTTTTTTCAATTCGAATCGATTCATAAATATATGTGTCGGAGTCAAATGGGTAACGGTCGGATTCAATTAGAGTCTTCAGGTTCCAAAACATCGATTTGTCTTGAAGTGCAGCAATTGTTTGTAAATTTTGTCTTGTGAGTTTAGTTATTTTTATTAAGTAGACAGAATCTTTTCCACTTCCATCTGGACGGATTTGAGTAAATTGTTTAAATAGCAAAATACTGTCAGAAAAATTTATTTTATAAAACTCATATAAACCTCTTAAAGGTGGTTGAAAAAAATAGAATCTTGTCTCAGGTTTATTTGCCTTGTCTTGCTTTTCTTCGTTTAAAACTGCTAGTGTTTTTTCAAGGTTAAATTCTCCAGTTGTCTTGTCTGCTTGAAGTATTGTTGGATTATTTAATGTGTCTTTTTTAGTTAGTGTTTCATTATTGTCACTGCTTTGTCTGTCGCAAGAAACGAAGGTCAAAACAAATAATATTTTTATGATGGTTTTCGTCATAGTATTGGCACTAACATTTTCACAGTTTACTTCAGACCGTTTTGAAACGGTTGTCTACCGAAATGTTTAAATAAAGATACAATGTTGCTATGCAATTGCAAAGCAAAATAATTGTTTTTCCGCCAGCTGGCGGGGCATTAATTGCAAATGCTTGTGTTTCTGCCCGCATAAGATTTAGCTGCTGTTACCTGCTGGCTTTTTCACTTTCAATTATGAATTTCTCAGATGTCCGTTTAACTTTACTTGTTTCACAGATGTCATACAATGTAGAAATTAATTTTCGTGCTTTAGCAGGTGGAACCATTGATTGCAAGAATTTTCTTTTGCCGTTATAATAAATAATAATAGTTGTCACAGAACCATCACAACAAAGGACGTCTTTAAAATTCAAAGTGTCTATACCAATTTTTGCAACTTCAGATGAGAGTTTTTCAAATGTCGTGTCAATAGCCAGCCCTGTAAAATAACCAGTTTTATTTGAGTCTAGGTCAAAACTATGATTGTCTTTATATACAGCTTGAGAATATAACAAAACGTTTTTATTTTTGTCTATTTCCATATGATAAACTGGACAAAACCCAAAACAACTTGATGTATGAAAAACAATTTTATCAAAACTTGTGTCGTTGCGTTTTTGTCCGCAACTTAGTAACACAATGGTAATAAATAATGAAGTTATATATCGAAACATAATTATTGTCTTAAGCTTGCAGGTAACGTTTTCGAGCTAAGCAACGGTTTGATTTGAAACATTGTCTGCCGAAACTCTACTAACAAAGATAAATGTTTAATGGACTTTTGCAAAGCGAAAATTAATGAATTGTCTCCCTCTTTTGAAAATGTCGAAGCTGAATTCCCAAATGGGATTTAGGTTGGGTTATAAGCCATTTTTATTCTATGTAGTACCAAGGAATATTAAAGAGTCCTTCTTTGAGATCTATTTTTACAGATGAACCAATTGAAGAATTATTGTACTGTTCACTGGAAACAGTAATTGATTCTTTGTCATAGTGATGACCCCATGGAGTTACTTTTAAATAGTATGTAGTTCCCCCTT
>JAEUTR010000657.1 GCA_016787365.1 Bacteroidia bacterium | reverse complement strand
AAGGCATAAAAGATATTATGACCAAAGATGCTTACGAAAGTTTTTATCGCCGGATGAATGCAACCGATCAATTAGCAGGTGGTCGTTACCGTCCGTTATCTGTAGTGAGTTTTGCTATTGAACAAGAATTTATCGGACCTTACCCAAAAGATGGTTTATATCCTGCCCAATGCTGGGATACAAATGGCAATAAAGTAAATGATGTAGAAGAAGATATTAATGATGACGGTGTGTTTAACGAGGTGGATTGCCAAGTAAAAGGTGCATCGTTAAGACATTTTGTAAATATTATTTCATTAATTATTGGCGTAATGCTATTATACTTATTCTTTAGAAATTACATTTTTAAAGAATGGCACGATTTAGCCTTTTTAGCAGCCTTAATCTTTTTAATGCATCCCATTCACTCTGAAGCTATTGCCAATGTAAAAAGCCGGGATGAAATTTTCTCACTCATATTTATCTCGCTTACCTTTTTCTTCTCGTTTAAATACATGCAAGAAAAAAGCAACAAAAATTTATTTTGGGCGGCATTTAACTTTTTATTAGCGTTATTATCGAAAGAGTACGCGGTGGTATTGGTGATGTTGATTCCTATTGCATTTTTTGTTTACGGAGAGATTAATTTTGACATTAAAACATTCTTTAAATCAAAAGAATTCAAACAAGCCATTTATGTGTTTGGAGCTTTCTTTATTTGTGCCATTTTAATGTTAATGGTAAAGCGTAATTCGGATATGCACATACAACCAGGGCAAAAAGCAACTACCTCCTATTGGTTATTTCCGTTTGTATACTTAATTGTTGGTGTAGGCTTAATTTCATCAAAAATTAAAACCAAGTTTGCCACATTAATGAGCTGGCATTTCTTTATCATGTTATTTTATTTAGGAATGCGTTTAGTGGCCGTTAAGTTAAAACCGGGCGTTCCTGATACCGAGATTTTAAATAATCCGTACTTATTAGCCACTCAACAAGAGCAATGGGCAACAAAAGTGTTTGTGTTGCTAAAATACTTTACCCTATGCTGGTTCCCTCATCCATTATCTTCCGATTACTCATTTAATACTATTCAGTTCCGCACCTTTGCAAGCTGGGATACTTTAGTATCATTGGTTTTACATATTGGTTTATTATATGCCGGCGTAAAACTTATATTAAAGAAACATACATTAGGATTTGCCATAGCTGTTTATTTTGCCTTTTTATTAATGATTGGTAATATTTTAATGGACATTGGGGCAACCATGGGTGAACGTTTATTGTTCCATTCAACTATTGGATTTGTAATTGCCTTTGCCTGGTTAATTTTAAAAGGCATAGATAAAGTACCGGGAACTTTAATGACTAAACGTGTGGTGTTCTTTTTATTATTAGGAACCATGACATTTTTATATGGCTGCAAAACCTGGGAACGTAACTGGGACTGGAAAAACGATATTACCCTTTTCTTAAAAGATGTGGAAACCGTTCCAAACTCTGTATTGGTATTAGGTAATGCCGGAGCACGTTATATTGATTTATCTGACACGAAAAACTTTGTGGCTAAACGAGAAGAATCATTAGAAAAAGGGATTAAATATTTAAAACATGCCATTGAATTACATCCGCGTTATGTAAACGGCTATTTAAATTTAGGTTTAGGAAGCTATAAATTAAAACGCGATAGAGATGCTTTATTTTACTGGAAACAAGCGGAGTATTTATACCCTAACAATCCTTATTTAAAAAACTATTACATTGTGTTTTATAACGACTTGTTAAACCGTGGTTACCAAAAGGCTCAACGTGGACAATTAGATAGCGCTATTTACGAATTAAGAAAAACCATTATTTTGGATAAATTAAATCCTGAAGGGTTTTATAATTTAGGTGGGGCTTACTACCAAAACAAACAATATGACAAAGCTAAGTTTTATTGGGAACAATGCCTTAAGTTGAAACCGGATCATGCACAGGCTAAAGCCGGCTTATCAACCATTGTACCGGTAACAGTGACAACACCGGCACAACCGGTAACAAAAAAATAAGCTTATTCTATTTTATTATTTCAAAAAGCGAAGATTATATCTTCGCTTTTTTTGTTTTAAAATTATGTCAAGCAGGGTATTATTTATACAAAGTATGTTTCTACAATAATTATATTTTAATTATTTACCTTTGTCATAAACGTTTCAGGAAACAAAACCATCTGTACCTATAAATCCTTATGATTATTCATAACCCTGCAATTATTAATCTTGGACATACCGAACTATTGATGCGAGACGACGGTCTTATTGAAATTAAATCAACAGACCGAACATACAGCGTTACCGATATCAAGGCCATCCATAAAGCTGTTAGCGAATTGACAGGGAAACAAAAAGCGCTTTTATTACTTATTGCCAGCGATTATACATCTATTGATAATGACGCGAAAAACTTCCTTTCTACAGATGAAGCCGGACTTTATTCAATAGCAGAAGCTTATGTTATTAAATCATTGGCTCAAAGGCTTCTTTTAAATTTTTTGATTAAAGTTAAAGGGACTCCGGTTCCGGTAAAATTTTTCACGGAAATAAATCCTGCGGTTACTTGGTTAAAATCTTTTAAAGCCTGATAGCTTTGTTAAAGACAAGCTATAACAAAATAGGGAATGAGTAAACTATGAATTAAGCAAGTTCTTTGGCAATTTTAACACACCTTCACTCCTATTACCGATACATCATCCACTTGTTCGTAATTGAGTTTCCAATCATGAAATGCTTTCTCTAAAATTTTTTTTTGTTCTGCCATAGATAGCGGAGCATTTTTAATCAAGGAATCTATCAGAGGTTTGTATTTGTATTTTTTACCTTTTGGTCCTCCAAACTGATCGGCATAACCATCTGTACATAAATAAATAATATCACCGGGTTGTAATTGAATTGTAACACTTGAAAAAGGAATTACGGTTTCTAAATAAGTGCCAATAGGCATTTTATCAGCTTTGTATTCGATGAGTTGTTTATTCTCGACTCCGCTCGAACTGACAACTGTTCTTAACAGCCATAATGGATTATTGGCTCCTGCAAATTCCAGTGTATTATCTAGTTTATTCCATACGCATAAACTAATGTCCATACCATCTTTTTGTTGTGTACCTCCTTTTTGTTCGAGTGCCGAAATAATTTTTGAGCGGAGTTTATTTAAAATTTCATTGGCCTTAAATAATTTATTTTCAACTACAATTTCGTTCAAAAAACTATTGCCCAGCATACTCATAAATCCTCCCGGAACACCATGTCCTGTACAATCTGCCAGAGCAAACACCGAACGGTTGTTTGGCGTATTGTATGCCCAGTAAAAATCACCGCTTACAATATCTTTAGGTTTAAACAAAATAAAATGTTCCTTAGATACTTTATTCCACACATCTTCACCTGTTAATACTGCTTGTTGAATGCGTTTCGCATAATTAATACTGTCAATGATTTCTTTTTGTTTTTCGTCAACTAATTCCTTTTGATGGGTTATCTCTTCATTTTTCAATTCCACTTCCATCTTTTGATTTTCGATAATGAGGTTTTGTTTTTTCGTAATCTGTAAACGATTGAAAATAAAAAAAGCAACGCAAATCAAAACAAACACACCGCCATACAACGTATAACGTTGAGTTTTTTCTTGTTTAAATTTCGCATCAGTAATTTTTTTATCTGCTTCAATTCTTAAACTATCTGCTGTTGTTTTCTTTTCGTATTCATATTGCAGTTCTTTTTGAATAGATGCTCTTTTATTTTCTGAGTTACTTAGACTATCACTCATTTTTTTATGCAAAATCTGCATTACATAAGCATCTTTGTAATTTCCCTGTTTTTCATATATTTTACTTAACAACAAACTTGTACTACTGATATAGTCTGGAAAGCCAACCTCTTGAATAAGATCAAAGCCTTTTTTAGCTTTCTCCAAAGCCTCTTTTATTTTTCCCTGCTTTAAGTATATTTCCGCGATATTT
>JAEUTR010000649.1 GCA_016787365.1 Bacteroidia bacterium | reverse complement strand
GGAAAGTATCTATGCAATCGTTAGTGTATAGAGCTTCCGATTTAGAAATTCTAACGGACAATCAAAAACGTTATATACTGCAACAGTTTAACCAACAAAATATTCGCAGGAGAGAACCAAAAGAACTCGATATACAAACCGAACACTATAAATTAGTAAGAGATTTACTAACCCACTACCGTACTAAACAAAAAATAAGCATTGCTAAAATGGCTTCGTTTCTTCATCTGGAACAAGAAGATTTTATGAACCGATACAGCAATTAATAGGAGATAAAGCGTTAAATATTTTAATATAGAGAGAAGATGAGTACAGTAATCAGATTGGTAATTAAGCCATACACAAACAAGGAACTATCGGTATTTTTCAATGCCAGCGACAGAACTTTTAGAAGAGATATGGCAAAGATTAGACACCATTTAGGAGAGAGAAACGGACACCGTTGGAGTGTAAACCAAGTTGAGAAAATTATGGAACTACTGGGAAGACCCTATGAGATTATTGAGAAATAATATCCAATGTATTTATTGAAACATTAGTGCTGCCAGTTTGAAATAGACTGGCATTTTTTATTTACCGAAAAAGAACCTTAATAGCCTAAAAAAAGCAAAAAATATGTATTTTAGTATTTAAAAGCTTAAAATTTATGTCAGTAAAAAATTACATTTTATTATTCTTAATAGTTCAATTTGCCAACGTTGTAAATGGTCAATCAACAAGCGTATTTGATGCAAATTATTTTAATAAAGAGAATACAACGCCACCAATTAGAGTTGGTAAAGGTTTTCATATCAATGATATTTACAAGCAAACAAGGGGTTGTTTTACTACCGAGAGCTGTAAAAACGACAACCTTACAGCACAGCAATCGGGCGGTAAAAAAACGACCATTAAGGTTTACCACACACAAACCAATCAGGAGTATAATGTGTTTAAAAGAAAAGGGGCATCAGGGAAAATAAGTTTCTTAAACTTGTTTTCAGTTGGAGGTCAAAACCTTGAAGAATATGCAAATAAAGAAGTACAGGACTTAGAAAGAATTATATTTAATGCTAACGTTGATTTTGGGACGTATGAATATACCAATGACCTTGTTTTAACGGATGAAGCAAAGGCTCTGATAGCAGCAAAAAACCTCAATGATTTTGTGAAATTTTATGGGACACATTACATCAGCGGTGTAAAACGAGAAAGTAGTATTAGTGTAATCTTAACTAAGCAAAGTAGCAAGAGTGATGAAACAACAGGGGCAGCAAATGCTTTTAATGCTGGTGGAACAACTCCATCTAAAATATCAGGCTCATTAGAAGTTACTGATAATAGCTGGGTAAACACTCAATTATCCAACAATGAGTTTTCCGCATCGGTTGAAATTAATGGCCCTGCTATTGAACAAAGTTCGATACAAGGAGAAATAAACAAAATACTTAGCGGTAATAATGAAGACAAAGTAAATGCAATATCAAAAATAATTGAAGGTGCAATGCGTAACATTTCAGACCCAAAACAAAGTATTATTACGCAATACTATTATGCTCCTTTTGATTTATTTGGACTAGAAGGAATACATTGGGATGAGAAAAAGCAAAACATGCTTAGTAAAATAAACGAAGCAGTAGTGGATGTATATTCATCTAAAACATTACTTAATGAATTAACAACAGAATCTGGTAAAAATCAATTAAAGCAAGAATTAATTAATCAAGGTGTAAGTAATGATTACCTACAAAAGTTTATGAATAAATACAATCAAGCACTTCCTACATTTCAATCTATTCAAGCAAAAGCCGATAATTACTTACAAGAACTTGAAATCAGATATGCAAAATGTGCCGATGTTTATTGTACTGATAAAAATTTATGTTGCAATAATGATGCTTATTTAGCTGAAATC
>JAEUTR010000644.1 GCA_016787365.1 Bacteroidia bacterium | reverse complement strand
TAAGTACAAATAGCACGCTTACCTATTCTCCTACTACAGGTGGAACTGCTTATCAGTTTTATTTAAATGTTACCGATGTTCATGGATGTACCGCTATAAGCAATACTTTATTTTCACAGGCTAATTCATTACAACATATACAAGGTAATGCATTTGAAGGAGCAAATCCTGCTCCTGGCGATGTTACCATTTATAAATATGAATCTTTTTTAGGAAAATTTGACTCTATAAGAACCGAGCCTGTAAATGGGATTGGACAGTTTTTATTTACATCGATGCCTGAAGGCGATTATATTATAAAAGCCACTCCTACAGCCACTAATTTGCAAACAAGTTATACTGGCACAAATGCAGTGGGATGGAAAAGTGCAGTACCATTTAATCATACTTGTCTTACGCAACCTGTTATCAATATTAATGTAATTCCTCTTGATGATATTGGAACGGGACCAGGAAAATTAAGTGGAATGATAAAAAAAGGAGTAGGTTTTGTAGATAGACATGGAGATGAATTTAAACCATATGCGCCGGGCGAACCAATTGGAGGAATTGTTGTAAAAGGTGGAAAAAATCCTGGAGGACAAATGTTTACACAAACCAAAACGGATGCGGCCGGACAATATACTTTAACAGGATTACCATTAAATACCATAGGTGTTGATGAATATTTTATTTTGGTTGATATACCTGGCTTAGATACAAACGGAACGTATCATAGGGTTATTACAGTTGGAAATACTGAGATTGGAAATTTAGATTTTGAGGTAGATGGAACACATATCTATCCATTAGGTTCAGCAACATTTATACATTCTGACAATGTGATTTTAGATAACAAAATTTCTGTATACCCAAATCCTGCCAAAAATGTCACTACAATTCAATACGAATTATTAAAATCAGCAAATGTAACTATTGAAATATATGATGTTATTGGAAAAAAAATTAAAACACTTGTTCAAAATTTGAGTCAAGAGAAAAATAAAATCAATCATCGCTTACTATTAGACGAATTCGGTTCAGGTATATATTTTATAAAACTTAAAATTAACGAATCCGAAACAAGTGTAAAATTATTAATAACTAATTGATTTTTAACACTTAAAGCAAAGCCAACTATAGTAATAGTTGGCTTTTTTTTATTTACATTTGGCTATATTATTCAACTATTTTTTATGAAGAAATTTTTAGTAAAAGCATTTTGTTTTTTAAGTTTTATAACGTCAGTAAATTCAAATTATGCTCAATGTTCGCAAGATCAGGTTGGAGCAATCAACTATTCTGTAACATCACAATTTTCAGATATGGCAGTTGCACCGAATGGATTATTATATTCGTTTGCATACAATAGTGGCGTTGGCAAATTTTACTTACATTCAATATCTGCACCCTCTTCTAGTTGGACACCAGTTGCTAATATAAATGGATCTACTTCTACTAAACCTGTTATTCAAGTTTCAAAAACCGGTAAAGTATATGTTGCTTTAAAAGATGATGCCGCTGGTCAGGTTGGTAAACTTTTTTATTTATCAGGGGCTACCTTTATACAGTTGGGCTCTCCTTTTTCCGGAGCAAATAAGGTATCTGATTTATCTATTGCACTCAATTCATTAGGTGAAGAATATGTTGCCTATACCGATATTACAAATGGAAATCGCTCAACTGTTAAAAAATGGGATGGTTCATCGTGGATTAATGTGGGAACCGGTACCGTTTCGATAAACTCTGGTTATTATAATTCTTTAATTATTGACAAAACAGATGCTCCTGTTCTGGCATTTCAGGATTTAAATTCTGGTAACAAAATTACAGTAATGAAATTTAATGGTACTTCTTGGAATTTTTCAACATCAGTCGGATCTAGTCCTACAAATGCCAGATTAAAGTTAGGACAAAATGGAGATTACTACTTAGGTTATACAGAAGACACTAATAATGGAGTTGTTCAAAAATTCAATGGATCTTCTTGGAGTCAATTAGGTTCTTCTATTCCAAATTTAAGTCCAACCTCAAACGCTTTTGATTTAGACTTGGATCCTAATGATATGCCTTATATTATTGCACTTAATAATACATCATTTTATGCCGTAGCATTTAGATACACAGGATCATGGTCTAATGTTTTTGGAGGAAATATAAGCGGTGTAACAACAGTAAATACAAATGTTGCAGTAGATTATAAAGGCACCCCATATTTCTTTTATGTAGATCAACCTTCAAATTATGGATTAAATGTTAAAACAGTTACAGATCCCACAAATATAGTTTCTCAACCAGCATCACCAACCGTATGTAATGGATTTTTAGGGTCAATTGGAGTTGGTTATAGCGGGCCAACACCGGCGTTTCAATGGCAAGTATTATCCGCTGGAACTTTTACAAATATTCTCACAGGAGGTAATACTGCACCACTAAATTATACAGCTACTCCCGGATTTCAATATTATAGATGTGTCATGGGTACATCTTGTAAAAATATTATCTCAAACACCTCAACTGTAACCGTAAATACTTTAACTGTTAGTACAACATTTACAAACCCAACATGCTTTAATAGTGGAAATGGTTCTATATCTGCATCTGTAACAGGCGGTTCCGGATCTTATACCTATTCATGGAGTCCGGTTGGAGGTACTTCTGCAACCGCAACCGGATTATACTGGAATACATATACACTATCTGTTACAGATGTAATGAACGGATGCATTGATACTAAAACTAT
>JAEUTR010000513.1 GCA_016787365.1 Bacteroidia bacterium | reverse complement strand
AGTACTCCATTTTTCATTAAACTTATGTACAAACGTAAAATAAGGTTGTAATAAATAAAAATCAGCGGTAACATTTATACGTGTTTTAAACGGTTTATCATTAATTGCCCCAGCAATGGTATCGTAACGCGAATTTATTTTTACCTGATCATAAAAATTAACATGAAAGGCATTAACAAAAAAGCCTGTTTTAAAACTATTTTTTGGATTGATTTTATGTTTAATGTACCACGATAGCGTTGTTTTTGTTTCTAAAAAATCATAGCCTAAAATTTGAGGTAAGGTATCATTAGGTTTAAACTCTTTATCTCTTAATACTAAATAATGATCAACGTTTAAGCCTTGTCCGCTATATGCCAACGAGGTTTTCATAAACGTGCGACTATTAAAAGAATAAGCATGATTTAAAATAACAACTCCCATGCCCGAAGAAAAATACTGATCACGGTTTAAATCTCCGTACAACTCTTTTGGTCTTTCGGTTTGAGTACTTAAAATAATTTTAATGGTACTCAAACCACCTATTCCACTTAAAGAAAATATTCCTGCTTTTTTAGTAGGAAAATTAAAGCGAAACGCTCCATCTTGATACTGAGGAACCGCACTGGTTCCTAATTTAATATTTAATCCGGATAATAATTTAAGTGTAGAATATCTGTAATTAATAAAATAACTACTTCCTTTTTCTTTATTAATTGGCCCTTCTAGCGAAAGCTCTGTTCCTAATAACCCAAACTGAAACGTACGTTCGTGTTTTTGATTATTACCATTACGCATTTTTAAATCGAACACACCTCCTAAAGCATTGCCATAATTAGCCGGAAAGGCTCCGGTATAAAATTCGGAATTGGCTAGATATTTATTATTAATAATAGCTGTTGGCCCACCGGCAGAACCGGCCACTGCAAAGTGATTAGGGTTTGGAATATCAATTTCTTCTAAACGCCATAACAATCCTGAAGGCGAGTTTCCACGTACCACAATGTCATTTCTGCTATCATTGGTTCCTTGAACTCCTGCAAAATTGGATGCCATACGTGCAGGATCTTGACGAGAACCAGGATAACGCTCTGTTTCTTCAATACTAAATGTCTTTACGTTTACAGCCTGCATGTCCGTCACCACATCTTTTTGCTCATCCGCATTCACTACTACTTCATCCATCTGAACCAAAGATTCCTCTAGCTCAATATTTAAAACAGTTTCTTTACCGGACGATACAATGATGTCATTTAACGGAACGGTATTATAACCAAACATACTGACAATAAAGGAACGACGACCAACTGCAACACCTTCTATTTTAAAATAGCCGTTTGCATCAGTAGTTGTAACAAATTTTTTGGTACTATCATTTTTTAAACGAATAACAACGCCCGGCAAACCAATAGAAGAAACCTTATCGGTCACCTGCCCTCTTACCGTTTGTGTATATAAAGTTTGGGAAAAAGCATTAAAAGAACACAATAATACTAATCCTGTTACAACCAAAAATTTAATCATAAGATAAAAATACTAATTATCAGAAAACTACAAAGCAATTAGTCAACAACTAAAGAATCCTGATAAACTCTGTAAAATCGATTATTCTTCCAATAAACGGTTTTAATTAAAGTATCCGTGTACTGTTTTTCGATGGTATTAAATGTTTGTGCCTGATATTGCTTTAAGGTATGATTTTCATAATAAAACACATCACCATTTACTATATTAAACTCTTTTAAATTCTTTAAAGGAATAGTTTTGTAAAACGTGCCATAAATATCAAACACCAAAATTCCTTCATTGGGACAGTTTAAATACAGATAATTATTATGTTCCTGCATATAATTGGGTTTAATATCAATATCTAAAATACGTTTCAGATTTCCTGTTTTTACTAATGATTTTAATTCCGAATCAAATCGGGAAAGTTCATTATTTTGTTTATCATAAATCCAAAAGCTATTATTGGTAGATGAACACACTAAACCTGTTTGCTCGTATCCAATAGTTTCTAGAGAAATCATGGTACTTGAAGCTGTCAACTGATTATCTAAAAATAGTATGTGTTGAAAATCCTTGTAATACACCAGAATTTTTAAAGGATTCATCGCATCCACGAAATCAATTTTACCATACCGCTTGGTGCTGAATTTTTTTTGCAAAACACCAGAAGCATTATACTTTACTATTTCGTTATTAGTGATAATATAAATATGTCCAAAGCCATCAATTTTTACATGAGATTTTTGTTCGGGAAATTTAATATAAATTTCGGGCTCAGATGTTTGGAATACAAAGGAGCAAAAGATTATAAAACAAAAAATAATTATACTATTAAATTTCAAAATGAATATATTATTTAACGCTAAGATAATTTATAAATTGTGATTTATCTAAAATAAAAAAAGCCTCCTACTTTTTGAGTAGAAGGCTCTAAGTATTATAAAAAAATTACACTAAAGAAATATCAAATTGAACTAAATCAACAAACTCTTGAACTCTATTAGATACATCTTCTTGGGATAAGCCTATTAAGCGTTCCGTTCCAAATTTTTCAACTGTAAAACTAGCCATAGCAGAACCAAAAATAATAGCACGTTTCATGTTCTCGAAACTAATATCTTTTGTTTTAGCTAAATAACCTATAAATCCACCTGCAAAACTATCTCCTGCTCCTGTTGGATCAAATACATCTTCTAATGGCAAAGCAGGTGCAAAAAACACTTCTTCTTTATTAAACAATAAAGCACCATGTTCTCCTTTTTTAATAACCAATACTTTTGGACCCATTGCCAGGATTTTTTGAGCTGCTTTTACTAAAGAATATTCTCCCGATAACTGGCGTGCTTCAGAATCATTGATTGTTAATACATCAATTCCTTTCAACGTTTCCATTAATTCAGGCATGGCGATATCCATCCAGAAATTCATTGTATCTAACACAATTAATTTTGGGCGTTTTGGTAATTGCGCCAAAACTTTTTGCTGAACACTTGGCATCAGATTCCCTAACATTAAAAACTCACAGTTTTTATAAGATTCAGGAACAATTGGGTTAAAATCGGCTAACACATTTAACTGAGTGTCCAAAGTATCACGCGAATTCATATCATTATGGTAACGTCCGCTCCAAAAAAACGATTTTTCGCCTTGTTTTATCTGTAAACCTTCCAAATTAACACCCTGTCCTTTAAGTGTATTCATAAATTCCTGAGGAAAATCGTCCCCAACAACCGACACCAAATTGATTTCATGTGTAAAGTAAGAAGACGCCAAAGCTATGTAACTAGCTGCTCCACCAACGATTTT
>JAEUTR010000485.1 GCA_016787365.1 Bacteroidia bacterium | reverse complement strand
TAATATTTACACATTTGAAGTACATCATAGATTCCTGCGTTTGGTCATAGGCACTGGCCACATTTAAATCAGCACCATATACTCCCAAGTTAAGAGCTCTACTGCTTTCTAAAGAATATTTGCTTACATCATCCGGATTATTTAAAAACTGTACATTGTATTCTGCATTTGATTTTTGAATTAAATCAAGAATAATATCTCGGGAAGAAATTGTGTTGAATACATTTTGTGCAGAAATTTTCTGAGAATCGAGTCCCGCAACATCACTTATTTCATTCTCTTCTGTATAATCAACATCTTCTTGTTTGTTACCTCCACATGAGCTTATTAAAAAAGCAGTAGTGCCAATCAATAAAATGGTTTTAAAATTTAATAGCATAAAATTGGTATTATATTTAGTAAAGATACTTTTTTATTAAAAAACAATCATATTATTTTTTGGTTACTTTTTCACACCATTTTTATAGGTAATGCGACTGATTTCTTTACCTGTTTTATCATAAAAAATCCAATCGCCATGTGCTACGCTTTGTTTTTTTCCTTTTCTTTTCTCACTAATGACTTTATAATTAGTTTCGGATTGTAATTTGTTATTTGAATAATAGTTAACTGATTTTCCTGATAAATGTCCGTCTTTAAAATTCTGGGTTTTCATAATACCACCAGTTTCGTAATAGTATGTCCAAGTACTATGTTGTTTGCCTTTGCTATAATAACCTTCACTATCCACAAAACTTCCTTTTTCGTGATAGCTTGTCCATTTGCCATGTTTAATTCCACTTTCATACGAACCTTTTTCTCTGTATTGACCTGTTTCATACCAGTATTCCCAAAGTCCCTGCCTTTTCCCTTTTTCGTTATAAACACCTCTGTAGTTTGGTTTTCCGTTCATGTACCAGCCTTCCCATAATCCAGTAATTTCAGCATTTTTAAAACTTCCCTGATCTTTTAACTGCCCGTTATTATACCAGCTTTGCCATTGACCATTTTCCTTACCGGCAACATATGGGCCTTCCTGTAATTTTTTTCCATTTTCAAACCATGTAGTCCAGATTCCGGTTTTTACATCATTATCATAGTTGCCTTGTTTCCATTTTTCGGTGGTTGGATAAAAATATTCCCATGTGCCTGTTTGCTTATCATTCAAAAAATATCCTTCAGATTCTTTGTTGCCATTACTGTAATAGTAGGTCCATTTGTCGCTCCTCAACCCATCTTTTAAAGTCCCTTCCATTTCTTTTTCTCCTTTTTCGGTATAAAATTTCCATACACCATTTTTCTTCCCATTTACAAAAGGACCTTCGCTTTTAATTTTGTGATTTTGATAATAAGAGGAATAATAGCCATTTAAAACGCCTTTTTCGTAATTGGCTTCGTAATCCAACTCTCCATTAGGATGAAAATAACGCCATATGCCCTGCATATAACCATCTTTATACATTCCTTGTGCTTTTATAATGCCGCTATTATACTGGGCTGTAAGGGTTCCGTTACCATTTATAATAATTCCTTTGCCTTTTTCGTCCCACATATTGTGTATTAAAAAATTAACGGAATCGACATATTCTTTTTCAAATTTTTGTTGTCCGTTTTCGTAATACTCCAAGCTTTTTCCACATGGTTTATTTTTACAATAATTAGCGATACTGGCCGCTTGTCCGTTTTTATAAAACGTTTTTACTTCTCCCTCTTTTAAATCATTTTCAAATTTACCTGAGCTCTCTAATTGCCCATTATCAAAGTAGTATAGCCAGTCGCCTTGTTTTTTGCCTTTCGAAAATGATTCGCGACTTTTTACTATTTTATTCTCGTAGTAGGAAGTCCAGATGCTATCCGCCAAATTTTGACGAAAAACTGTTTCCTGAGCCAGTTCACCTGTTTTGAAATAATAAAAATTATGTCCGTTTTTTCTGCCACGGTAATAGCTCTCGGTGGCTTTCAGATTTTTATTTTCATAATAAAAAAACCAGGTACTATCTTCTTTTCCATTATAAAATGCACCTTTTCGGGAGATGTTACCGTTTTTATAATACTCAACATGTCTGCCATGAGGCATTCCTTTTACAATATTGCTTTCAGATTTTAATTTGGTTTGCTCGCTGTCGTAATATTCTTTTTTAGGCTGTGCTATTGAAGAAAACGTGAGGAACAAAAACGATATTAGGAGAAATTTATAATGCATCATCATGAGAGTAAAATTAAGCTTATAACGAGTTTTTAAGCTTGAGGTACAAGAAAATTGTAAACAATAAGAGGTTTAATAACGTGTTGTAAAAACAAAACCCTGCTAGAGTTTTAAACTCTGGCAGGGTTCATTATAAAAAGACGATTATTTTCCTTTAAACTCCGGTTTACGTTTTTCTAAAAAAGCATTTACTCCTTCCGAATAATCATAGGTACTAGCAGCATCAACCTGTATAATTCCTTCTCTTGCTAATTGCTTATCATGTGTATTAAATAAGCTTTCGTTTAATAAACGTTTAGTTAGTCCAAGGCCTTTAGTTGGCATACTGGCCAAATTATTTGCAAATGCCAACACATCAGAGGCAAACGTATCATCGGCAAAAACCTTGTAAATCATGCCCATTTGCTGAGCTTCTGTTGCATTTACTTTATCTCCTGTCATCATTAATGCGGTTGCTCTTTGAAAGCCTACTAATCGTGGTAAAAAGAATGTTCCGCCACTATCCGGTATCAAGCCTATTTTACTAAATGCCTGAATAAATGATGCGGAATTAGTAGCTGCAACAATATCGCAAGCTAAAGCAATATTTGCACCTGCCCCGGCAGCCACACCATTCACCGCTGCAATAATCGGTTTTTCTATTTTACGAATTTTTAAAATAATAGGATTGTAATGTTCATCTACTATTTTAGCTATTCCTGGTCCATTAGGGTCAATTGCTTCTGCCAAATCCTGTCCGGCACAAAACGCTTTACCTGTTCCCGTTAATACAATGGCTCTTACGTGGTCGTTCGCTTCGGCTTTATCCAATGCATCCTGTAATTGCAATGCCATTTCGCGATTAAAGCTGTTGAATTTATCGGCACGGTTTAAAGTAATGATCATTACTTTATCTTTTAGTTCTGAAAGTATATAGCTCATAGTAGTTGAATTTATGAGCTAAAATTGGGATTTATTTTTTGGAAAACGAAATTTTATATGCAGTTCCTTTTTCATCGCTTGTCAATTTACAGGTTCCTTCAATTTGTTCAATTAATCCATTTAAAATATCCATCCCAATTGAGTTTTTAGGGACAATGGCTTTATCAAAACCTTGGCCGTTATCTTTGATAGTTAAAAAAACCTGATTATTGTTTTCCAATAAAGAAATTTCAATAAAGCCGTCTTTTTGATTAATGAATGCATGCTTGTAGGCATTGGTAATTAATTCATTCACAATTAAAGCCAAGGGAATTGCTGATGAGATATCTACGTGAACATCTGTAATGCCTTTTATGATTTTAATGTGACTGAATGATTGGTAGGAACTTGAAATATGTTCAATAATTTGATTAAGGTATTCTTTAAAATTAATATGAGAATATGTTTTTGCTTTATAAATCAATTCGTGAACAGAAGCTATTGAATCCAATCGATTACGACATTCCATAAATAATTGCTTATGGTAATCATCGTGCGATTTTTCGCTTTGTAAATTCATTAAACTTGCTACAATGCTTAAATTGTTTTTTACACGATGATTTACTTCCTGCAATAAGATTGTTTGCTCTTTTAAAGCTAATTCCAAAGCTTGTTTTGCTTTTTGTTTATTATTTGTTTCTATTGTAAGTGATAACATTTGTGCTGCCACTAAACCATATTTTTGTTCCTGTAAGGTCCATTCTCTGGGGGCACCAACATTTTCAAAACAAATTACGCCAATCATTTCTCCTTCAATCCTAACAGGTACATCCATTAAGGATTGTATATCGTGAGGCTTTAAATAAAAATCATATAGCTCAGCTGTTTTTTTTTCCGAACGTGTATCTCTGGTAATAATAATTTTTTCGGTTTCAAATAAATTAAAATACAAAGGCATTGCAATGCGAGGAAGGGCGGTTTGAGGAACTAATTTATTTACTCTTGTATCAAAATTGCCTATGCATTGTATTTGTGTTTTCTCATTATCAAATACCCAGGCATTTACTCGTGTAACCTGCATTGCTCTTGATGAAGATTCCAGTATTTCATAAATAGCTTCATCAAATTTTCCATCTCTGATTTTACGCGATTTGGAAAGATTTTCGATAGTTAAGCTTTTTTTGATGATGTCTTTTCTAACTAAATTTTGCTGAGTATTATCCCGTAAATAAAACACATATAAAGGTTCTTTAGAATTTTCATCTTCCTGATATAAAATACGAAAAGCTACATTGATATATTTTTTGGTTTTGTGCTCAAAATTTTCGGTGCCATAATATTCGCCGTACTTTTTAGCTTTATCAAATGCTTCATTTAGTATAAACTGAGGATTAATAAACAGCGATTCAAAACCTTTTTGGATGATTTCAGAATTGGAATAACCAAGCAACGCATTATTGTTTTCGGTTTGAAAAATAATCTCCCTGTTAGCATTTAAAACAAAAACATGCTCTAAAAAATTATTAACGATGAGGTTAAAAAAAGATTTACTTACCATAATAAATATACTTTAAGCTAAGATAATACTTATTTGGTAATATAAAAATTAAGTTTGGTCGAAAATTATATGATTTGAATCATATACACTTAAAGTAATCAAATGGTTCCAAACAGTCTTGGCATTGATAGAGTGCTTTACAAGCTGTGCTACCAAATTGGGAAATGAGTTTGGTATTTAGAGATTTACATTGAGGACATGCAATGGTTTTAGGTTTACCTGTTAACCAGCTTTTATCTTCGGTGCTGTGTTCTGGTGGAGCTATGCCGTAAATTCTTAATTTTTCTTTAGCCTCAGGAGTAATCCAATCCGTTGTCCATGGTGGAGAAAAAATAGTGTTAATGGTAATGTTTACAAAACCATTTTCGGTTAATTTTTTCCTCACATCATCCTCAATTTGTTTCATTGCTGGGCAACCGGAATAAGTGGGCGTAATTTTTAATGTAATGGATTTATCGTCACTAATTTCAATATCTCTTATCACTCCTAATTCAATAATAGTAATAACCGGAATTTCCGGATCCGGAATTTCGGAAAGTAAAACTCGTATATCTTCTTTGGTCTTCATTATTTAACCGCAAGATCACAGAGATTTTTTGCGCAAAGAGTTAAGTGTAATTATAAAATAAAAATCGCTGCAATAATCATAATCACAATGATGACAATATACTGCCATACATCTACAAAATAGGGTGATATTTTTTTCCAGGAATCTTTAAAGCTCATTCTATTACCATTTTGCATCCGGAAACATACGTGGCAAGGCCTGCATCTCTGCTAAAATGTATGCCAAATGTTCTGTATGAATTCCTTTACGGCTACCGGTTTGCATAAATACATTCTCGGGTTTTGTTAAGGTTGATTTTTCCAGTAATTCAGTAATATGTTTTTCCCATTTCTCTTTTACTATCTTCAAATCAACAGCGATTCCTTCTTTTATCAAGATGGCATCCACTTCATTCATTTCAAATAACTCGCCTGTGTATTGCCATAACTCATTAACTGCTGTTTGAGCCTTGTTATGACTTTCTTCAGTACCATCACCAAAACGCTCAACCCACGATGAGGTATGACGTAAATGATACGTTACTTCCTTAATAGATTTTTGAGCAATACCTGCTAATGTTTCGTCTTTGCTTTTTGCTAACTCTGTATAAAAATAAAAATCAAAACAATCTATTATTGCCTGACGAACAATTGTACGGGCGTAATCACCGTTTGGCTGCTCTGTAATCTGAGCATTAAAATATTGTCTGTCGTTTCTGAAGTATGCTAAATCATCTTCTGTTCTGCCTTTTCCTTCAAGCGTTGCAGCATATTCTAATAACGATTTTGCTGTTCCTGTAATATCTAAAGCAATATTAGTTAATGCTAAATCTTCTTCTAAAAATGGTCCATGACCTGTCCACTCGCTTAAGCGCTGACCTAAAATTAAATTAGTATCACCTAAACGAAGTGTGTATTGAAATAATGCTTCTTGTGTTGTCATCTTATTTTTTCTTTAACCGCAAAGAACGCAGAGGTTTTTCGCAAAGGTCGCTGAGTATTTATTTGTTATTGCTGTACCGATTACTATCGGGATGATTCAGAATCTTTTAATTAATTTATAGAACGCTTCTCGACTACGCTCGAAGTGACATTCCAATCAATGTTTTACATATGTCCAATCGCATCCGGAATTTGATAAAAAGTAGGGTGACGGTATACTTTATCATTTGATGGTTCAAAGAAAGGTCCAATATCTTCCGGGCTACTTGCTACAATAGCATTAGATGGCACTGCCCATATAGAAACCCCTTCGCCACGACGGGTATATAAATCTCTTGCATTCTGTAAAGCCATTTCTTTATCAAAAGCGTGTAAACTTCCGCAGTGTACAAAAGGTTGTCCTGCTTTTTTTTGTAAAAATATTTCCCAAACCGGGCCTTGATTATCACTCATTGTTTTTTAATTTGATGTTTCTAATTGTTTTTGTTTAAGGAGCAGATTTCTGGTAACCAAAAACCTACAACCTAATAACTGTTTTAAGCTGCTGCGTATACTTCTTTACGTTTTTTAGCAAAGGCTTGCGCTGCTTCTCTTACCCAAGCACCTTCATCATGTGCTTTATTGCGGGCCGCTAATCGTTCTTTATTGCAAGGTCCGTTTCCGCTAATTACATTTTTAAATTCAACCCAATTTGGTTCACTGTAATCATATCCTTTTTTTGCTTCGTTCCATTTTAAATTAGCATCCGGCACTGTTAAACCTAAATACTCAACCTGAGGTACTGTTTGGTTTACAAATTTCTGACGTAGCTGATCGTTTGTTTCTCTTTTAATTCTCCATTTCATAGCATTTTCGCTGTTTGGCGATTCTGCATCCGGTGGGCCAAACATCATCATGGTTGGATACCACCAGCGGTTTAAAGCATCCTGAGCCATTGCTTTTTGATCTTCTGTTCCAAAAGCCAAACGCGTCATAATTTCAAAACCCTGACGTTGGTGAAAACTTTCTTCTTTGCAGATACGCACCATAGCTCGTGCATACGGACCATAAGATGTACGTTGCAACATTACCTGATTCATAATAGCTGCACCATCCACTAACCAACCCACGGCACCAATATCAGCCCAGGTTAAAGTAGGATAGTTAAAAATAGAAGAATATTTTGCTTTTCCTGTATGTAAATTGTTTAACAACTCATCGCGACTTACCCCTAAAGTTTCGGCAGCCGTGTAAAGGTATAAACCATGTCCGCCTTCATCCTGCACTTTAGCCAACAATACCACTTTTGAACGCAGGCTTGGGGCACGGGTAATCCAATTACCTTCCGGCAACATTCCCACTATTTCGGAGTGTGCATGCTGAGATATCTGACGAATTAAATGCTTACGGTAATTATCCGGCATCCAATCTTTTGGTTCAACCATTTCGTTTTTGGCTAATTTGCCTTCAAACACATCTTCAAATTTGTTAAGTTCCATTTTTGCTGTTTTGTTACGAATTATACAAATATAAGCTTTTGACTGCTTTTTTTCAAACCTTTTATGCTCAAATTAATACCTTTTAAACAGTAAAGATGATACGATGTTTATAAAGCCTGTAAAAAACATATTTTATCAATGATTTATATCATTTAAACCCCTGTTGATGCTAAAAATTATAAGCTTTCTAATATATTTGTTTTTTATATCTATTTTTGCAACCTAAAAATAAAAAAATGGCAAGATTTCATACCTTAAAAGTAAAAGATGTTCGCAGAGAAACGGCTGATGCGGTATCAGTAGCATTTGAAGTTCCTTTGGCAATTCAACACGAATATCAATTTAAACAAGGACAATATATTACTATTAAATTAAATGTAAACGGAGAAGAAATCCGTCGTTCATACAGTATTTGTACAAGCCCGTACAGCGAAAAAGAATTACGTGTAGCAGTAAAAGAAGTAAAAGACGGACGGGCCTCTACCCTAATTAACCGCAGTTGGAAAGCCGGTGATACCGTAGAAGTAATGACACCAATGGGGAATTTTAGTTCTGTATTATCGGGCAATAACAAAAAACATTATGTATTATTTGCCGGTGGAAGTGGTGTAACGCCTATGATGAGCATTTTAAAAAGTGTGTTATATATTGAAAAACAAAGTAACATTACTTTAGTGTATGCTAACCGAGATGAAGACTCAGTTATTTTTAAAGCGGAATTAGAAAAATTAGCGGCTGAGCATTCGGATAAATTAAAGGTATTAAACGTTTACGATAACCCTAAAACACAGGTAAGCGATTTACAAAAAGGCTTATTAACGCCAGAAAGAGTAAAAGCTATTGTTGAAAATTATGGTGGTGTAAATGCGGATGAATATTTTATTTGCGGACCGGGGCCAATGATGGAAAACATTAAACAAGCCTTGGAAGGACTAAAAATTGCAAAAGAAAAAATTCATATTGAATATTTTAGTGCGGTGGCTGATGCAGTAGCAAAAGCAGAAAATACAGGTGCTATTGTAGGTGCTGATGTGAACAGCGAAATTACCGTAATACAATATGGTATTGAAACACAAATGACCTTAAACACAGGCGGCTTAACTATTTTAGATGCAGCAATTGAAGCAGGTGTAGATGCACCATTTAGCTGTAAGGGTGCAGTATGTTGTACCTGTCGTGCCAAAGTAATTGAAGGAAAAGCAAAAATGGATAACAACTTTGCCTTAACAGATGCTGAAGTGGAAGAAGGTTTTATTTTAACCTGCCAGGCACATCCTTTAACCGAAAAAGTAGTAATTGATTTTGACGCTATATAACTAAAACATTTCCCTTTTTAAAAACTCATTTGCTAATGGCAGATGAGTTTTTTTATGCTTTAAAATTTTATATATTTATATTAACTAAACGTTTAAGTATTTATAATTATTTGCCACTAACTGTAACTAGATTTATATGTCTTAGCTAGTAGTTAGGAGAAATGCTAGAAAAATCAACGAAACGACAACCATATGAGATTTAGAAAAAGAGTAAAAGTATTTCCAGGATTCTATTTGAATTTTTCAAACTCAGGCATGAGTTCGACAGTTGGAGTAAAAGGCGCTAGTATAAACTTTAGTAAAAAGGGGACTTACTTAAACACTGGTATTCCGGGGACAGGTTTATATAGCAGACAAAAAATTGGTGGCGGACAAACTCCATCTAGTCCTAACAACAATCAGAATATTCCATTAGAGGAGACGTATGCTCCTGTGCAACAAATACTAGTTGGTGAAATAAAGAGTGGTGAAACTGATCAATTAACTAGTGCAAGTTTTATTGAACTAAAGGAAACTTTACTTGAAGTTTATAAAGACAGAATAGAACTAGCAACAGAAATCGAACTAACTAATAAAGAAATCAAATCAGCTAAAACCAATTATATAATTGCTTGTATTTTTTTAATTGGTTTTTTCGTTAAATCATTTAAAAACAAAATCGAAGAAAAAGAAGATTATCTAACTGATTTAGAAAAACAATTAAGAACTAGTTTTGTAAACATTGACATTCACTTTGACAAAGCATATGAGGAAAAATATAATGAACTTCTTAGTGCATATAAAACCCTTTTGACTTCCGAAGTCATATGGGACATAACATCATCAATTCAACAAGACATGAAAGCGACACGAAGTGCCGCTTCAAATTTAGTCACAAGAACACCTGTTAAATTCAAGTTTGACAACATCGATATAATTAAATCATCATATCCTGCATTCCATTTTGAAAACAAAAACGGGGGAGACCTTTACATTTACCCTGCTTTTGTAATAGTATCATCAAGTAAACATGAATTTGCGTTAATTGACATTAAAGAGTTTGAGCTTTCTTTTTCACAACATCGTTTTTTAGAAGAACAAAAAATCCCTTCCGACACTAAAATTGTTGACAAAACTTGGGCTAAAGTAAATAAGAATGGCTCCCCTGACAAGCGATTTAAAGGCAATTATGAAATCCCAATTGTTAGTTATGGTGGTCTAGACATAAAATCGAAAGCAGGACTAAACGAATCATATTCATTTAGTAACTATGAAAAATCGGAAGCATTTGCGAAAACATTTATTAACTACCAAAATTCACTTTAAGACAAAAACACAGTCCCCTAAAAAAGCTCCAAAAACGTTATAGACAACCTTAGAGAAATATCCGCAGAATAAAACATACATTCGAAAACTAATCTGAAAACTATGAAAAACATCCTAATTATTATTTTTTTAATTACTGCAAATCTTTGCTTTAGTCAAACACACACTAGGAAAACACGCAGTGACAAAGGGAAAACACACAAACATTCTGCTACTTATATAGCTAAAAAAGCTATAAAACCAAAATCAACAAAGACAAAAAATAAAAAATAAATTTCCTTCAAATGGTAGCAGACGAAATTAAAGAAGAGAAATTAAATTTTCTTAACCTATTAATTATTATTCTTTCCTTTTATGTATTAGGATCTCTAGTTGTTGACACTTTCTTCGTACTTCCGTCTGAAATTTCTAAAGTATTAAATTACGTTGACAATTTTATTTGTGCTGTTTTCTTACTTGACTTTACAATTAGATTTAGGCAAGCTGAAAATAAAGTACAATTTATGAAATGGGGATGGATAGATCTTATAGCTAGTATTCCAACGCTTGATTTTATGCGCGCAGGTAGACTACTAAGATTAATTCGACTAATTAGAATAATTAGAGCCTTTCGTTCTACAAAGCATATTGTGCAACACGTTTTTGAAAATAAAATTCAGGGTACATTAACATCTGTTTCAATAATAGCGGTTCTAATGCTTCTATTTTCTTCAGTTGCAATTTTACAATTTGAAACAGACCCAAACAGTAATATAAAAACAGCGGGAGATGCTATTTGGTGGGCTTATGTTACTATGACAACGGTTGGTTATGGCGACAAGTACCCTGTGACAACTGAAGGAAGAATAATTGCAGCAATATTAATGACCGTTGGAGTCGGACTATTTGGGACATTTACAGCTTTCGTTTCCTCGTGGTTTGTTAAAGACGGAACGAAAACTAGTGACGTAGAATAAAAAGCCAACGTATAACAGCACAAAAAAATGCAGGCATTCAACTTCGGCATTACATCTTTAAACTAAATTTCGGTAGACATTATTTCAAACTCAAAAAAAATACAAACCGCAAAAACCTATCTCAACATCGCTCCACGCTTAACCAAATACGTTTGTAAAACCACATCAAATCCCCGGTTAATATCGGCTTCCACAAAATCAATTTTGTATTGTCCGCATTTTAATTTAATAGCTTCGGTGTATTCCTGTATTTTTTTCAGATACAGGTCTTTTACTTCGTTAGGATTTAATTTAATTTCCTGCTTGGTTTCTATATCAATAAAATGATACGGACGATTTTCAAATTCAAAATCCAATTCCTGTTTTTTATCGGCTACATGAAATAAGACCACGTCGTGTTTTTTATATTTCAAATGTTGTAAAGCCGCAAAAATAGATTCGAGATTGGATTGGTCTTCAAACATATCACTAAAAATCACCACCAAAGAACGTTTGTGAATGATTTCCGCTACCTGATCCAAAGCCTTGGCAGATTCGGTAGTGGAAGCTTCTTCGTAAACGGTTTTATCAAGTAGCTCCTCTAACTCATGGTACATTAATTTTTGCTGGGTAGGATTGCTTTTTGCCGGATAATGTTTATGAATTTCCTTATCAAAAAAAGTAATGCCAATGGCATCACGCTGATTTTTTAATAATTGCATCATCGCCGCTGCGGCATACACCGAAAACGACAATTTATTCATCGCTCCTTGTTTCTTCTCCAAAGGAAACAACATAGAGTTTGACGTATCAATAATAATCTGGCAACGTAAATTGGTTTCTTCTTCGTAACGTTTGATGAAAAGTTTATCAGTTTTACCAAATAATTTCCAATCAATGTGCTTGGTGCTTTCGCCTTTATTATAAATACGGTGCTCTGCAAACTCTACAGAAAATCCATGAAACGGACTTTTATGTAAACCTGTAATAAAACCTTCTACCACTTGCCTGGCAAGTAATTCTAGTTTTGAGAATGGTTCTATAAGTTCGCGGTTAATCATTGATATAAAAGTACAATTTAATTAGAAATATAGAACGCAGATAACACTGATTTTGTTGATTGCTTATGATTTTTTGGGAATGAAGGTAACAATGTGAATGGTTATAAAAACAGAGATCATATTTAATCTTAACTATCTGCGTTTTCTGCGTTCTATTAAAAATACAGGCAACAAAAAACCCTCAGACAATGTCTGAGGGTTTCAGGTTAATTAGTTTCCTAATTATTTTCCTTTGTTAACGTTAGTTGCTAACTCAGTACCAGCTTTAAATTTAACTACTTTTTTAGCAGCAATTTTAATTTCTTTACCAGTTTGAGGGTTACGACCAATACGTGCAGCACGTTTAGCAACTGAGAAAGAACCGAATCCTACTAAAGAAATTCTGTCTCCTTTTTTTAATGCTTTTCCAACTGCTTCGATAGTTGAATCTAATGCACGACCTGCATCAGCTTTAGTTAATTTTGATCCGTTTGCGATTGCTTCGATTAATTCTGCTTTGTTCATTTTGTTTTGTTTTTAAGGGTTAAACTTTTTTAAATTAATTACAATACAAATGTATACGCTAATCCTTATTTGTCAAGTGTTTTATAAAAAAAAGTGGCGTTTTTGTTAATAAATAGGCCGTTTGTTAATAAATATGGCCCGTAATGCCATTATAACGGGACTTTCGCCTACAAAAAAACTCTAAAATGTCAATTAGTAACCCTTTACAACCATTCATAAGTGTGATATACTATTAATAAAGCGTTTAGTATATATAAATGTAACTTATATGATATATACATATATGTATAGAACTAAATACTATATGTTAGCGACAATAGGAAGCATCGCCCTGAAATGAATTGGCTTCGCAGATTTTATAATTCAGAATCTTATGAGATGCTGAATCAAGTTCAGCATGACTACATCACTGAATGAATTTAAATCCATCATCCATTTTAAAGCCGCGCAAAAATTCTTCGACGAGCATTCTTTTTTTACCAGCCATTTGTAATTCTTTAATATGAATAAAGCCATTATTACAAGCCACTTTTAAAAATGTTTTACCATCACTTTTCACTTCACCAGAATTGCAAGAGTGTTGAGATTCTTCTATCTCTGAAATAAATATTTTTACACCCAATGTTTGATTGTTTTTATCAACAAACTCAGTAAAGGCTGCAGGATATGGAGAAAGGCCGCGAATTAAATTATATATATTTTCAGTAGAATTATTCCAATTAATTTTACAGGTTTCTTTAAATAATTTTGGAGCATGAATACTTTGTGAATCGTCTTGAGGTTTTAATTCATAATTACCACTCTCTATGGCTTTCACTGTTTTTAAAATCACCCCTGCTCCTACTTTCATTAATGTATCATGTAATTCACCTGCTGTAGTTGTTTTAGTGATGGGTACTTTTTCCTGAAACAACATATTGCCTGTATCAATCTCATGCTTTAATTTAAAACTCGTCACACCACTTTCTGTTTCGCCATTAATAACGGCCCAATTAATGGGTGCAGCGCCTCTGTATTTTGGCAATAAAGATCCATGTAAATTATAGGTGCCTAATGGTGGCATATTCCAAACTACTTCAGGTAACATTCTAAACGCTACTACAATTTGTAAATCAGCTTTCAATTCTTTTAATTCATTAATAAAGGCTTCATCTTTTAATTTTTCGGGCTGCAACACTTTTAAGCCTTTTTCCAAAGCATATTTTTTTACGGCCGATTGCTGTAACTGTTGTCCACGACCTGCTGGTTTATCAGGAACCGTAACTACAGCTACTATATCATAATTGTTTTGTACTAATATATCTAAACTTGCAACAGCAAATTCAGGAGTTCCCATAAATATAATTCGCATCGGCACTAATAATTTTTTGGTAAAGTTAAAATACTAAATTTGTTATATTATAATAATGAACAAAAATATATCAAAATATCTTTTAATTCTTTTAGGACCACTTGCAGCTTCTTTAATTTGGTTATTTGCCGATTTGGATCCTGCTAATCCAAAAGTGACTCTGATGGCAGGAATGGCCGTTTGGATGAGTTTATGGTGGTTTACCGAAGCGGTTCATTTAGCAGTCACTGCTTTAATTCCATTTTTATTGATGCCTTTATTAGGGATAGCAGATACCAAATCGGTAGCACAGCAATACACCGATAGTATCATCTTTTTATTTATAGGTGGTTTTATGCTAGCTTTTGCCATCGAAAAATGGCATTTACACAAACGTATTGCCATTAAAATATTATCAATAGTAGGAACCAAACCTCATCACATTTTATTAGGTGTGATGTTATCCTCATACTTAATTAGTAATTGGATTTCGAACACGGCTACTACCATGATGTTATTTGGAGCTGTAATGGCATTAATCAGCGAAACAGATGAGTTTATACATGAAGAAAAAAGTAAAGCCCGATTTGCAGCAGCCATCTTGTTAGGTTTGGCATTTTCCGCAACTATTGGTGGTATGGCAACTCCCGTGGGAACGCCTCCTAATATGTATTTCTTTAAAGCCTACAAAGAAGCTTTTCCTGATTTAAATGATTTAAACTTCTTAAAATGGGCTTCTATTGGCTTCCCGCTGTCCGCTTTGTTTTTATTAGCTACTTTTTTTGTATTACGATTTTATTACTTACGTAAAAAAGTAACCATCACTAATTTAGGGAAACATCATTTTAAAAATAATTACACAACCTTAGGTAAATTTTCTTACGAAGAAAAATGGATTGCGGGCATTTTTGTAAGCTGTATGTTATTATGGTTTACACGATCGGATATAGCATTTGAAACATTTACCTATAGAGGATGGAACCATTTATTCTCTAACCCAAAATTAGTAGACGATGCTTCAGTGGCTATTTTGGCGGCTCTGCTCCTATTCTTAATTCCTAGTAAACAAAACAAAGGAGAAGCGTTATTAGAATGGGAAGACGCTAAGAAAATACGTTACGATATCATTTTAATGTTTGGTAGTGGCTTTGCTTTGGCCTATGGCTTTGATGTATCAGGTTTAAGTGATTGGTTAGCGCATTGTTTATCTGCTTTAAAAGGCGTTCATATCATTTTTATTATTTTAGGTATTTGTGTGATTGTAACAATCATTAGCGAATTTGCCTCTAATATTGCTAGTATTCAGTTAGCTATTCCTGTGATGATTGCCTTGCAAAAAGATTTAGACTTACCTCCTTTATTATTAATGATACCAGCAACATTTGCCGCTTCATTAGGGTTTATGTTGCCAGTTGCAACCGCTGCTAATACCATTGTATTTGGGACCAAACGTATTGATATTAAAGATATGTTTAAGGTTGGTTTAGTTTTAGATGCTATTGGAATACTCTTAATCACTATCTTCTGTTATAT
>JAEUTR010000484.1 GCA_016787365.1 Bacteroidia bacterium | reverse complement strand
AAATATTCAAGATGAAGACATTGCCAATCATATCATCTATGAACTAAGTTATCATTTACCTACATCTACCATAAATTTTGATTTAAATGATTGCGATTGTATTTTAAGAATTGAACATGGCGAAAATATTATCGAAAAGGTGAACCAAGTTTTTGAAAAATTAGGTCATTACTGCGAAATTTTAATAGATTAACGTATTTGGTATTATTAACTATTTTTAATATTCTAAACTCAGTTTCTATATAAATAATCCTCATCTTTATTGGATTATTAAAAAAATCATGAGTTCAGAAATTATAATTTCCCTTATAACCCTTATATTTTTAGAGATCATTCTGGGAATAGATAATATTATCTTTATTTCCTTACTAACTGATAAATTACCTTCCGAAAATCGAAAAAAAGCAAGATTAATAGGTTTAAGTTTAGCTCTTGTATTGCGTTTAATTCTTTTAGCCGGAATTAGCTGGATTTTGAAATTAGATCAAACATTGTTCAGCGTATACGGGAATGCTTTTTCCGGTAAAGACCTCATCCTGATTGCCGGCGGATTATTTTTACTCTATAAAAGCAGTAAAGAAATTTTCGAAAAAACAGAAGATCATCATCTTAAAGAAAACATTAAACAAAGTGGTTCATTTAACAGTACAATTGGACAGATATTGTTACTAGACCTTGTATTTTCTGTAGATAGTATCATTACTGCTGTTGGTTTGGTTGATGAATTGTGGATTATGTATGTGGCAGTTATCGTTTCCATCACTATTATGTTAATGCTCGCAAAATACATCAGTAATTTTATCAATAAACATCCTTCATTAAAAATTCTTGCATTAGCCTTTTTAATGATGATTGGATTAACGTTAATTGCTGAAGGATTTAAGCTACATATTCCAAAAGCATATGTGTATTTTTCAATGGCATTCTCATTTTTTGTAAATATCATTCAAATAAAAAAGAAAGTATAAGCCATACTGATTGTATTCTAAGATGAAAAGAACCATTATACTTTTTTATTTTGTAGGTATTGCAACAACTCTTACATCCCAAAATACCCGTATCAATGATTTTAATTCGATAGGTTGGTATAACCTATTTATGACAAAAAAAATAAATGATAAATGGAGCATTCATTTAGAATATCAGTGGAGAAGAACCAATTTTATAACCGATTGGCAACAAAGTTTATTAAGAACAGGGATTAACTATAAAGTAAATCAAAAACTACTTCTTAGGGTTGGATATGGGTGGATAGAAACATTTCCGTATGGCAATATTCCTTTACAGGCAGCAGGAAAAGTATTTACCGAGCATCGTGCTTTTCAGGCATTACTTTTAAACGATAATTTAAATTCACTGGAAATACAACATCGGTTAATGCTGGAACAAAGGTGGACAGGACGATATCTGAAACCAAATATAACCTCGGAAGATGATTTTGTATTTGTAAACCGTATGCGTTACATGTTACGTTTACAAATTCCTCTTGGCAAAAAACAATTGGAAGATCAAACCTTTTATGCAGCTATATATGATGAAATTTTTATTCAGTTTGGGGAAAATGTTCAGGAAAATATTTTTGACCAAAATCGATTAAGTGGTTTGATTGGTTATCGAGCAAATAAATACTTTAAATTAGAAGCCGGATACTTGTATCAGGCAGTACTTTTAGGCAGGGAAATTAAAGGAAATAATGTTGTACAAAAAAACAATGGACTTATTATTAATGCTTATCTGAATTTTTAATATCAAAAACATCATAGCGCACTCACTGAAATGATAAATATATTATTAATAGAAGACGAATCAAATGTTGTTAGTTTTATAAAAAAAGGATTAACAGAAGAGGCATTTGAAGTGTCAGTGGCTTTTGACGGAAGTACAGGTTTTCAAATGGCATCGGATAACAGCTATGACCTTATCCTATTAGACATTATGCTTCCCGATAAAAATGGTATAGAAATTTGTAAAGATTTACGAAAAAATAATATACAAACACCCATTCTTTTTTTAACCGCCCTTCATACTTCAGATAATATTACACTTGGGTTAAATTCCGGTGCTGACGATTATCTGGTTAAACCCTTTAAATTTAATGAACTGATTGCTCGTATCAATGCTATTTTAAGGCGTGTCAACACAAATAATATTACCATTAAAAAAAATGAAAATGTATTTATTATTTCGGATTTAAAAGTAGATGACGATG
>JAEUTR010000483.1 GCA_016787365.1 Bacteroidia bacterium | reverse complement strand
GCCACCGCCGTGCACACCAGAAGTGACACTAGACCCACCGTTACCTCCATTTGACGAAACAGTTAATGGACATGTGCCTGTAACACTAAAACTACTTACTTGTAATAAAATAGAACCGCCAGCTCCAGCACCGCCGCCACCATCATTTGATCCATTAGCTGCTGTAGCACCATTAGCAGAAATTGAAACAGCGCATGCGCCAGTAGTTCTGATATTTTTGGCTTTAATTAAAACAATACCACCACCTTTTCCGCCTTCTGTTCCATTACCATCATTTTGATGTCCAGCGCCGCCACCGCCGCCCATAAATATCCGAGTGGCAGATATTTGTCCGTTTAAACTAATGCCACCTAAACCTCCTACACTAGGACTACATCCTGTTCCTGCCGGAACCCAACCCAAGCCTCCACTTCCACCTTCTGAATAATTTCCACCGCCGCCGCCGCCTGAATTCACATCATTTCCGCCGCCGCCGCCATTTAATATTTTACCTCTAGCTCCTGCAAAAGCTGCATTTGTTCTTTTATAAATTCCTTCTCCTTTTCCTGAATAACGGGTTGCAATAGCTGTGGCATAAGTAGTGGATTCACAAGCTGAATAACCATTTGGATTTTTTGTTCCGCCGGCAAAGCCAATTCCATTTGCCGATATACTATTATTTAATGTTAATGTGTTAGTAACTTGAATTGCAATAACACCACCTACATTTCCATCCCACGTTAATCCGCTAATAGTTGCTGTAGTTGTATAGTTAGCTCCTAAATCTCTTAATGTAATTAATTGTACAGAAGAATTTGCACCAGTATTATAGGTTCCTGCTAGGGGCGATGACAATGTGATGGTTGTTGGAGTTCCAGCTGCTGGTGAGCGAGCACTAATAATTCCAATCTCATAAACACCAGCGTTGGCAATAGCTCCTAAATTACCAAAAGATGCAATATTAGTTGTATTTGTTCCAATCACATCATCCTGCATCTGCATAATGATAACACTTCCGCCAACAGTAAATGTATGACTAGCTTCATTAACATTTGTAACGGTAAAAGTAGTATTAGCATCATTTATATTAGTCACTTTAGCATAAGCATTTAGTGTTTGAGCTTTAGTACTAAGTGAAATTACTACTATAATTAGTATTAAATATTTCATATTTTTTACTTTATGCTTTAAAAATAATGAATTTAGAAGATATAAAAAAATGACTTCACATACACCTTATAAAAATAAATGATAGATTAAATAGAGTCTCTAATCTATTATTAATACAAGGCTATTTGTTTCATAACTTAAATTAATGGAAGTTTTTATAATATGTAAAAGGGAACCAATATACTAAAACAGTCTCGGCGCTTTTCGAATATCATGCTGCAATAACCTGCTAATGAAGGATGATTTTAACACACTATATCACTTATGATATAAAAACAATCTGAAGCTTACTCAATTAAAATTAAACTTCACAAAAGGTAACTTACCAAAATCTTGTTTTTTGGTAATAATATTGGTTGTTTTATCGGGGTCGGACGTATGATAAGAAATTCCGGCATCGCGATGCAATACATATTGTTTCGTTTTTACATCATACTTAAAGGTGATGATGCGTGTCCAACGCCAATTACTTCCACCATAATGTTCTATTGAAAAAAAATTATTCTTTGCCACTATATTATTGTAAGGATCACCAAACACACCGCCACAAGCCTGGCATAAAACCACATGATCATTACGCGCAACTAATGTGTAGGATTTGTTTTTATTGCCATGTAATATTAATAAGGGTCGTGTGGTATCTGACATCTCTATCTCTGTATCATTTTTCAAAATCAACACTAAATCTTTTATACCATCTTTATTCAAATCACCTGAAACAGAATCTAATAAAGTATAACCATTTGGAATAAAACTTTTTAAATCCTGAGCATGAAGAATAAACCCGAATGAAATAAAAACACAAACTAATAAAACAGATTTCATAAATTATAATTAAATAAATGCCATACAAAACTAAGCATTAAAACCTGTTTTTTGAAGTCGTACACCTTCCGTGTAAAAACTATACCTCTTTCTTTAATGAACTATTATATAAAGAAGTACTTTTGTGATATCCAAACTCTTATTCTGAAACAACATTTATGAGAAAAATATTAATTGTTCATGCACATCCCGAAGACAAATCATTTTGCAATAGTTTAAAAAATGAAGCCATTACTTACTTCCAATCGCAAGGTAACGAAGTGAAAGTTTCAGATTTATATGCTATGGGATTTAACCCTGTTGGAGACAAACATGATTTTACGGCCTTACAAAATCCTGATTTTTTTAAATACCAAATGGAGCAGGTAAACGCCTATCAACATAATTTATTTAGCCCGGAAATAAAAACAGAGATGGATAAATTAGAATGGTGCGATATTTTAATTTTTAATTTTCCGTTATGGTGGTTTGGGTTACCGGCTATTTTAAAAGGTTGGGTAGACAGAGTGTTTGCCATGGGTTTTGCATATGGTGCAGGTAAAGGTGTATACGATAACGGAACATACAAAAACAAAACCGCTTTTTTAACCCTTACTACTGGAGGTCCAGAAATTGCTTATGGTAACACCGGTAAAAACGGAAACTTAGAAACTATTTTGTATCCTATACAACATGGTATGTTATACTTTACAGGAATGACTGTATTACCACCATTTATTTGTTTTTCTCCCGCCAGAATAACAGATGAGGAACGTCATGTACAAATACAATTATACCTTGATTATTTAAAAAACATCGATCATCACCTTCCTGTTTATAAGGCTTAAGCTTATTCAATTAATCTGTTTTTTACCTAATTTTTATTCTGGTTCACCTAATATTTATTCAAAAACCAGTATTAAATTATCATTCTACATAAAATATACAAAATCGCGTATTATCTTTACCTAAATTAATTTAGTTTAATCGTATTATTTGAGGTTAATTCTTAAAAATGCGATAAATAACTTGATAATTTTAAAACATTTTTTTAAATTAGATATAATCAAAAAAACAGGTATCATGAGTAAACAACTATTTAACACAGCTTTTACATTCATATTCTTAAATGTAATGTCATGCCTTTATGGTCAAACTGGTTCAAATGATTTATGGCGTCTTGTACCTGAAAAAATGGCAACAGGAGATAAAGTAAGAAGAAGTTCTTTTCCTAAAGAATATCACATTTTTAAACTTGATTTAGATTTATTGAAATCGAAATTGGTAAACGCTCCGGTTATACATTCAAGCCCTGCTCCATCTTCTCTTATAATTGAATTTCCAAATTCAGACGGGCAATTTGAAAGATTTGCTGTATACGAATCATCTATTATGGAACCGGGATTAGAAGCTAAGTTCCCTATGATTAAAACTTATGCTGCTCAAGGCATTGATGATCCAACGGCAACCATGCGTTTTAGCGTAACTCAATTTGGATTACATACCATGGCTTTATCTGGTATAAAGAGTGCCAATTTTATTGACCCGTTTACAACAGACCTTGTATATTATATTGTATACGACCGTAATAGTTTAGGTGCAGATAATCAAAATTTCACATGTCTTACAGATGAAAAAATATCTTTTCCATCACTTAACGAAAACACAAGCGGAGATTTTTCTGTTCAAAATATTAATGACAAAAAATTAAGAACATACCGTTTAGCGCAATCTTGTAATGCTGAATACGGAAATTTATTTGCAGGAACAAGTAATCAAAAAGCAAATATTCAGGCGCAAATGACTATTACTATAAATCGTGTAAATACTGTTTATGAAAGAGATTTA
>JAEUTR010000473.1 GCA_016787365.1 Bacteroidia bacterium | reverse complement strand
AAAACAACGATTTTTTACAATTACAGGAATTTTAATGCTTGCACTTTTGCATGGTCATCTTAATGTAAGAACAATGAATAAATGTATTATTAAAATCAATAGTCGTTTTGAGGAGTTTGAACATGATGGTTGCACGTCATTCAATCAATTAACCATTTAAAAACAAAAAAATGTTTACAGTAGAACACATCAAAGCTGCTCACAGCAAAGTAAAATCAGGTGCCGATTTTCCATCTTACATTCAGGAAATTAAAACATTAGGAGTTACTCATTATGAAGCCTATGTAACCGATGGTCATATCAACTACCATGGTGCTAACAATTATACGGCCAAAGTACCTGCAAAATATGACTCATTAACCATCAATGATACACCTAATGGCGAACAGTTTAAGGTAGAGTTGCTGGCTCATCAACAAGGTAAAACAGATTTTCTTACGTTCATCAAAATGTGCGCAACATTTGGTATCGAAAAGTGGGCAGTTTGCATGGATAAAATGACCTGTACATATTACGACTTGGCTGGAAACGAAATTTTAACAGAAACGATTCCCGTTCCTTAAACCTCATTTTTAGCATTTTTTAGAACTATTGTTTTTTGTTTTTATATAGCTTTGAAAACAAAACATGGTTATGAAAATTATATTAATTCTTTTAGTTTCGGGTTTAGGCATATTTAGCAATTATTTTCAGGCTCCAACCTGGAAAAAAGAACAGTTAATGCCAACGGTTGAGTTGAGTACAAAAATTAAAACCAATGCTAAAGATAAACCTTTGATTTTTAATGTTGGCCCCATGGAAAATATTAAAGGCGCTGTAGCAATGGGCGCAGGCACAAATATTACATTTGCCAGCCGAATTCAGTCGGCATTGGCAATGGAAAGTAAAGCCAAACCAATTGTGATATATTGTGGTTGCTGCTCATACGCAAGTTGCCCTAATATTAAACCGGCTTATGATGCATTAATTTCCTTAGGATTTAAAAACACCAGGGTTTTAGAATTACCCGAAGGCATAAAACCGGATTGGGTTGCAAAAGGTTTTCCGATGGAGTAGGTTGTACTTTTAAAGATTTTAAATATTTTTTTGATATATTTAAAATATGTTAGAAGTAAATTTTGATCCTTTTCCAATTATAGAAACAGAACGTTTAATTTTAAGACGTGCCGTTTTAGATGACGCACAGGATTACTTTGAGTTAAGAAGTAATGTGGAGGCGATGAAATACATCAGTAAACCCATACAAACATCTGTTGAAGAAACTAAAACATTAATTTATAAAATTAATGAAATGATAAATTGCAACGATGGAATAGGTTGGGCAGTATGTTTTAAAGAAAATCCTAAAATGATTGGTACTGTTTCGTTTCATCGTATTGATAAACAGAATTACAGGGCAGAAACAGGCTATATGCTTCATCCCGATTATTGGCAACGTGGTATTATCAGCGAAGCCGTAAAAGCTATCATTGATTATGGCTTTGGTAAAATGCAATTACATTCCATCGAGGCACATATTGATCCAAAAAATATCGGTTCCGAAAAAGTTTTAACAAAACTCCATTTTGAGAAAGAAGCCTATTTTAAAGAAAACTATTTTTACAATGGTGAATTTTTAGATACAGCCGTTTTTTCGCTAATTAATAAAAAGTAAAAAGATTGATATGATTTTAATCCTTTTTTAATCTATTGAATAATAGTACCTTTCCACTTAGTTAATAGTCCTTAATAAGATATGAATGCGTTAAATAAAACAATACTATTTTTGACACTACTATTTACTCATCAGTTTTTAATTGGTCAGGAGGGTATGAAAATTAAAAACAAACCTGGAGGAATTTTTTCTTTGGGAGTAAGGGCGCCATTAAGTGCTTTTAACGATGGAGATTGGAGAAACATGGGAACCGGTGCCGGAGGTCAATTTAGAATCAGGATTGCCGAAAGATTAAATACCGATTGGTTTTTTGATTATGTAACAGGTAATGTCGGAAATTTTGCTTCCCGTACGGATTATCATATCGGGTGGAGTGTGGCGTATTATTTAGGTAAAAAATCTCCCGACGAAGTAAAAGTGCAGCCTTATGTTATAGCAGGACATTGTTTTGATTATACCAACCAAAAAGATAATAATAACCGCAGTAATTTTTCCGAACGATGGAGTTCGGCCGTTCAGGCAGGATTTGGAACTCATTTTAATCTTACTAAACGCTTTGATGTTTCAACAACATTACAATACATGATTCATATGGGAACAGATATACGGGCCGAAAAAGATGTGAATAATGTGGTTGTTTTCGAAAAACAATCGGGCGTTAATTTAGAAGGGCATATATTTTTTAATTTAAGTTTAAACTATAAATTGGTCGACTTATGGTAAAAATTAAATATGTTTGGCTACTATTGCTTGTTGTATCAATCGTTAAGGCACAGGATAATGATCCGTTTGTTCGTAAAGGTTTGTTAAAAGCAACATCAACCATTAGTCCCGGTTTTATGTTAAACAGAAACATTACTAATATTTATGTTTCGGGTGAATTAGAATATTTTTTGGAAAACAAAATTAGTGTAAGAGGTGATGGTTTTTGGTACAGAGATAGTCAGCAAGACATTCCTTTTTTAAAACAAAATAGTATGGTGTTTTTTGGAGCCTTATACCATTTTTCAAAAAAGAAACATGATTTGTTTATTGGTATTCAGCCCGGAGCCATTTTATCACAGCCAAATGTATTGGATACGTCGTTTGTAAATTACCCTGCACAAATTAATCCGGGTATTTCGGTTATTGCGGGCTATACATTTTATGTTTGGGACTACTGTAATTTCTTTTTAAATGCCCGTTATTTAAACGCAAAATATGTGGGGACCTCAAAAGGGCCAATTCATTTAGATGAAATTATCCTATCTGCCGGATTAGGGTTTCAATTGCATACCCGCAAAAAATCTTAGTTCTTGAAAAACGCCACTAAAACTACATCCCAGGAAAAAAGTGAATTACATCCTCGTAATAAACACCGTGCACGTTATGATTTTGAGCAATTAATTCAAATTTGTCCGGCGTTAAAACCATTTGTTTCTATCAATACATTTAATATCCAAACCATTGATTTTACAAATCAAATTGCCGTAAAAACATTAAACCAAGCATTATTAAAACAGTTTTATAAAATTGATGTTTGGGACATACCTCAAAATTATTTATGTCCGCCAATTCCGGGAAGGGTAGATTATATTCATTATATAGCGGATGTATTAGCTTCAAGTAATGGAGGAAATCGAATCCCGAAAGGCAAAGCCGTAACCGTTTTAGATATTGGAGTAGGAGCTAATTGTATTTATCCGATATTGGGACATCAGGAATATGGCTGGAATTTTATAGGTTCGGATATTGATGCTTTAGCTGTAAAAGTGGCTAATCAAATTGCTCTTTCAAATTCATTATCCGATGTTATTGAATGCAGGCATCAGTTGAATTCAATGTTTATTTTCAAAGATATTTTAAAACCTCAGGAAATAGTAGATATAACTATGTGCAATCCTCCGTTTCATGCTTCTGCTACCGAAGCCAAAGCAGGAACTGAACGTAAATGGAAAAATTTGGGTCAACAAAAAAATATAAAACCTGTTTTAAATTTTGGTGGACAATCAAATGAGCTATGGTGCAAAGGAGGAGAAAAGGCTTTTATTACTAATATGATTAATGAAAGTGCTCAAATACCGCAACGAAGTTTATGGTTTACCTCTTTGGTGTCTAAAAGCGAACATTTACCTGCAATTTATAATGCCTTAAAAAAAGCAAATGCCATTACCGTAAAAACCATAAATATGTCACAAGGCAGTAAAGTAAGCCGTTTAGTAGCCTGGACATTTTTAAATGAAACCCAACATATTCAATGGAGTTTAAAACGCTGGAAATCTTAAATTTATATTATGCCACATTCGTTAACATTATCGTATGAATTTAATTTAGATACAAATCTAGTTTATGAATATTTTTTAGATTTAAGAAAATATGGGAGCTATCATCCGGTTATGACAAGCGTGAATATTGTTTTGGATAATACACCCGAGTACGTTGAATATGAAATAAATGAAGAAGTGAAATTATTTGGTTTAATAAAAATATACCCTAACTATAAAGCCAAAGTTTTTGAATTAGAAAAAGGGAGACATATTCAATATACATCACAAGTTAAGTCAAAACTGTTTCTAACAATTGATATTTACATTAATCCGCACAATAATAAAACAATGGTTACTGAAAATATAAACGTAACGGGAAATAGAATAATCACAGCCATATTTTTAAGGATTTTACAAAAAACTCATTTAAGTTTATTTGATAATATGCATCATAATAAAAAGGTATAAAATCTGTAATTAACAATTGTTTCTTGAATACTAATAAAGCTATGTGTAGTTAATTAAATTGATTTTTATTAAGATTGTAAAAATACAATTAACGTAGTCTAGTCCTTGAATTCTATTAAATATATTATCCCTTTTATCTTGTTTTCAGCTTTAATAGTTGATTGCAATCAAACGGAAGGCTCTGATAAACATACAGGATTTAAAACTCCTCAAAAACCAATAGTACAATCAAAAATAGATTCGGTAAAATACAAAGCTGAGATTTTTAGATTAGATACACTGTTTACAAAATTATACAAAGCTGATGCCTTTAACGGTAATGTTTTAATTGCCAAAGGAAAAGATATCATTTATCAAAAATCATTTGGTTATGGTATTAAGGAAACTTATAAGTTATTGAATGATTCTTCTATTTTTCAGTTGGCATCCGTATCAAAAGTGATTACCGGAGTGGCAGTACTTTTATTATACGAACAAGGAAAATTAAAATTAGATACTAAAGTATGTGATATTTTAGCGGACTTTCCATATAAAAACATTACCGTCAGGCATTTATTATCACACCGTTCAGGCTTACCTAACTATACGTATTTTTGTGGACAATACTTAAGTGATTCGGTTTGTAGTTTAAGTAATGAACATATGCTGGACATAATGGTTAAACACCGTCCAAAAGCATATTTAAACCCGGGTTTACGTTTTAATTACAGTAACACCAATTATGCATTATTGGCATTAATTGTAGAGAAAGTATCTAATAAAGGTTATTCTACATTTTTAAAAGAAGAACTATTTAAACCTTTAGGAATGAACCATAGTTATACGGCTTTAAATATAGACAGTACCAGAGAACATATTACCTGCGGTTATACCATGAAATACGGATGTGTAGCAAACGATAGATATGATGGCGTTGTTGGAGACAAAGGCGTTTATACAACAGCCTATGATTTGTTTTTATTGAGTACAGCATTATATCAGCATAAATTATTAGCAAAAGAAACCCAGCAATTGGCATTTACACCATACAGTCCTGAGAAAAAAGAAAGTAATTATGGATTTGGTTGGAGAATGAAAAATATGAACGATTCGGCAAAAGAAGTATTTCATAATGGATGGTGGCATGGATATAGAACGTCTTTTCACCGCAGATTAAAAGACAGTTTAACCGTAATAGTATTAAGTAACCGTTTAAACAAAAGTGTTTATTCTACCTGGAGAATTTATGATGCCATTGATGGACCAAAGGCATCAGGAGCCAAACAGGAAGCTGAAGATGAATAGTTAGGTCACATTGAGTGGTGCCGATAGGCATGAAATGTAGACAATAATTTCAAAAAAAGATTAGTACCTTTACACCATCGTAAAAATTGCTGATATAGAATTAGGAGATTTTCCTTTATTGCTTGCACCTATGGAGGATGTGAGTGATCCGCCATTTAGATATGTTTGCAAAAAATACGGAGCAGATTTAATGTACACGGAGTTTATTAGTAGCGAAGGTTTAATTAGAGATGCTATTAAAAGCCGTAAAAAGCTTGATATATTTGATTATGAAAAACCAATTGGCATTCAAATTTTTGGAGGCGATGAAGAAGCTATGGCTATGTCGGCAAAGATTGTGGATGCTACTCAGCCCGATTTGTTGGATATTAATTTTGGCTGTCCTGTAAAAAAAGTAGTTTGTAAAGGAGCCGGTGCAGGGGTTTTAAAGGACGTGGATTTGATGGTTCGTTTAACAAAAGCTGTTGTTAAATCTACTAATTTACCGGTAACGGTTAAAACACGTTTAGGCTGGGATGACAGCATGATTAATATTATGGAAGTGGCAGAACGCTTACAGGATGTTGGCATCAAAGCACTAACAGTACACGGAAGAACCAGAGCTCAAATGTATAAAGGCTCTGCAAACTGGGAACCGATTGCCGCCGTTAAAAATAATCCACGAATGCACATTCCTATTTTTGGCAATGGTGATATAACTACTCCTGAAAAGGCTTTAGAATATAAAGATAAATATGGTTTAGATGGTATCATGATTGGTCGCGCCAGCATTGGATATCCCTGGATATTTAATGAGATAAAACATTTCATGAAAACGGGTGAGCATTTGGCAAAACCAACTTTAGAAAATAGAGTAGAGGTAGCTTTGGCTCATTTTGATAAATCAATAGAATGGAAAGGTCCTAAGTTAGGCGTGTTAGAAATGCGCCCGCATTACACCAATTATTTTAAAGGCATCGATCATTTTAAAGATACCCGCATGAAGCTTGTAACTACTGATAATATTGAAGAAATCAGAGAGCTATTGTTATCTATTCCTGAAAAGTACGCTGAAGCCCTTTAGTACTTTACTTTATTCAAATCAATATTATTTTAATTCAATTACCGGTATTTTTTTACAGTAGAAAAAAATGGAATAAGCTTTGGAAATGTGTGAAAAGCTATTAGCTTTGTTAAGCTCCTATAGAGAAATGTGATATTGTTAGTTTCTCAAACCATTATTTTTTAACGTTTAAAAATTATTTTATGAAAAACTTTGCCGGTATTTTATTGATTTATATTTTTTCGCTTAATGTCTTTTCTCAAAATATTCAAACCCAACCAACTATTGAGAGTGTTGGTTACACCGTTTCAAATTTAAGTGGTTTTAGTTCACATCTTTCGGTACAGGCAAGGTTTAGAGTAGCTTCAGGAACATGGCGAAATGCCTATGAGCCTACAATTAGTGCTATTAGTGGTCAAACAGTTATTATTGGAAGTTTATTTGAATTAAGTCCTGCAACTGTTTATGATCTTGAAGTTACAATTATCGATTCAGTACCAACAATTCATAGTCAGATAGTTACAACTACTGTTACAACTATGGCCGAACCTGTTTTTAATATATCTTCTGATGTTCTTTGGGTAAGTCCTACCGGCTCAGGCAGTGCATATACCTCTGCCAATCCCGGAAAATTTGATCAGTTGTTTCAGTCCAATGCTTCGCTTATCAAATGTGGAACTACTATTTTATGTAAAGGTGGTACTTACTTCGTAGGAGACTTGTCTTATAATACCGTAAATACCAATTGTTCTTCTAATATTCCTGTCACTATAATGTCTGCACCTGGCGAGCATGCCATATTTGACGGTAGTGATTCCAGTGCGGCAGCTACTTTACCTGTATGGACTTTACATGATGCAGCAGCAAATATTTACAAAGCAACTTTACCATCAAGTGTTTCTTTTTCAACCTTATTTATGATTGATAGTACCCGTTTATTTCCTTACGCTACTATATATCAACAGTCTCTCCCTTCGGGTACATATTTCGAAAGTTTATCAAATTGTGATAATTATTTTGGTCCCGGGTTTTACAGAAACGCTAATAATTTTTATGTTAAGTTAAGCGGAGGAGCTAATCCTAATGGTAAAAAAATTACAGTTTCCAAACGCAATAAGTTACTTATTATATATAATAATTCAGGATATAATATGCGCTTTACATTCAGGAATCTGGAAATGAGAAACTATGGGAAACCAAGTATCATCACTGATTTTTTTGGTAATATAACTGCGGAATATTCTGCATCTGTGTTTGATTTACGGAAACTAAAGGGTACTATTTTTGACAACTGTGATTTTTCCTATAACTCTTATACACTTACGTTTAATTATAATTTTGATAGTACTATTATTCAAAACTGTAGATTTAGAGATCAGACTGGAGCATGGTCACACGGAGCATATAAAAATAGTTCCTTGACGCAACATCCAGATATTAATTTTTTGAATGATAATGGCAAATTTGGCAGGGTTTTGGAAACAATGCCTGTGTGGTTCGACGCTCAAAATACCACTTCAAAATCAATCATTATTCGAAATAATACATTCAAAGGATTTGTTTCGGTTATTGGAGGTAGAGGAGACGCTACTGGTTATACAAATCTAATTTATAGCACAGATATTTACGACAATATATTTGATAACAGTTATAACGTTGCGGCACCTGTAGGTAACAGTATCAATTTCAGATTTTTCAGGAACACTGTTTCTCGTTTTTTAGTGGGATTTTCTTTGATTCAAAATGCTATTGGTCCTGTATATATGTTCAGGAATGTATTTTATGACATTTTAGGAAGAAGCAATCCTGCCAACAAGCCTTCTTCTTATAACCCTGGTTCTTATGTTAACTATAACGGTTGTTTGGGACTGAAAGATAAAACATGGGGAACGGTTCTTAAATTAAATGCCGGTGCTGCTCCGCTTGATAAACGATATGATCTTCATATGATTCATAATACTATTTATAGTACCGACAGTTTAGGATATAATTTTTATCTGTGGGAACAAAACTGGAGAAATATTA
>JAEUTR010000464.1 GCA_016787365.1 Bacteroidia bacterium | reverse complement strand
TAATATTTGGTTAGAAGGTCCGGCAACTTTTGTTTTTAAAACTATTATTGATGTGGTGGAAGAAAATAAATAGTCAAATTATTTTATAGAATGAATCTTTCTATTTCCATAGCAGTTAAATATTTCATCTTTCTTTTTTTCATTTTCTCTCACAGCATTTTTTCTCAGCGTTTAAATCGTCTTAACAAACAAGGACAGCGTACAGGTAAATGGGTTACTTATATTGATGACGAAAAAAAATTAAAATCGTTTGAAGGTCGTTTTCGCAATGGTATCTCTTCTGGGAAATGTTATTTTTATAACAACGATGGTGTATTGGATAGAAGAGAAATTAATCGTTTCAAAAAAATGAAAACCACCTTTTATTATCCTAACGGAAAGGTAAAGTTAAAAGGTAATGCACGTATTGAAAATACAGCTACAGAAATTCACTATTATTTTTATGGAAAATGGAAAGCATATAATGATAGTGGTATGTTGGTTAAGAATATGTATTATGAGAAAGGCAAACTGATAAAAACAGTGTATTTGGATAAAAACATTAGAACCAATGATTCGTTAATTGAAGTATTAAATGTGATTGATAAAGAATTTGCATTACATAATAATTCTTTAATGGACAGTATAAACGCTAATTCAAAAAATCAAACTAAAAAATACTTTTTTGAGAAACAATTATATTATATGGATAGTTTATCGTTTGATAGGGTAGGCCATATTTTAGATGTATTTGGTTATCCCTCGAAAGAAATTGCAGGCGAATCATCAGGGATTCCTTTTTACATACTAAGTTTTGCTCCTGTTTATGTTAAAGAGAAATACTTAAATCAATTTATATTAGCAGCTGATAGAGACTATATTAGTTGGAAATCTCTTGCTTATTATATTGATAAAATAAAAATTGCTAAAGGAGAAAAGCAGGTTTACGGTACTCAAGGAAATTACGATAACAATTATAAATTCTTGATGTATCCATGTATTGACCCAGAAAATTTAAACATAAGAAGGGAAAGAGTAGGGCTGGAGAGAATACCATAAAAAAACAGCCTGATAATTTTCAGACTGTTTTTTGAAACATTAAAGAGAGATAGATTGCGTTTACATCCAAGCAGACACAATACCTCCCATAATACCCATACTAATTATCCAGTAGCCACAATTAATAGCTATAAGCTTAAAGCTTTTACGCTCAAATAAGGCATTTGTTGCAATAATTGGCATAGCCACAAATAAACCACCCATTATACCATGTAACATACCATGGCCAAATGTACGGTGCCCCATACCTACTAAATCCATTACTTGCTTATAGATAGAGCCCTCAAATGTTGTGGCATCTTTAATTTGTTCTTGGTAATCGTAAAAAGAAGCTGTAATGTGAAATTGATGAATAACTAACGGTTGCATGAAAAATGCTAATAAAAAACTTAACACAAAGCTTACACCAAAAATAAGAGCCATGTTAGCACCTTTTATTTTCTCGTCGCTTAAACCTGTTTCTTTTTGCCAAACTGTTCCTAATACTTTTGGATTATACCAAATAAATCCAATTACCATTGGCACTAACGCCGCTACTAATACTGCTAAAAAATTAATATTCATATGATTTTTGTTTTTATGTTTAATCAAATTTAGGGTAGGCTAGGGGTGTTTTGTGTTGTTTAGAGTAGAAATTATAACATAACATTGTTAGTAAGCTTAAAATTGATTTAAATCGTTTATAGAGGCTTGTTGATTACGCTTG
>JAEUTR010000452.1 GCA_016787365.1 Bacteroidia bacterium | reverse complement strand
AACCCGTTATCTTTTGAACTTGTTGTAAAGCATTAGTAACCATTGCATCTTCTATCAAAAAACCTTTTTGTTTTAAATTTTCGATAGTATTTAAAACTCCCATTAAGTTCTTAATCTGATAACTACCTAAAAGATCCAGTTTATATAAATGTTTGATATTTGTTTTTTTATGAAGCACCTCAAGAACTAAAAACTGTTCTTCATGTTTAGAAGAAAGTACCTTGTAGTTTTTGTCTGCAAACTCAATGGGCGCTTTTAATTCTTTTGCTGTATTATTAAAAACAGAAATGACTTCTAACTGAGTTTGACTAATAGTTACAGGCACTTTTGGTTTTATAATTCCGGCTTTTTCAGTGGCAATTTTAGGAAGAGTATCGCCCAATAAATTCATATGATCAAAACTAATATTGGTAATCAAACTTGCTACCGGATTTACAACATTAGTTGAATCTAGTCGTCCTCCTAGTCCAACTTCTAACACAACAACGTCTACTTCTTGTTTTGCAAAATAATGAAAGGCTAACCCAACTGTCCATTCAAAAAAAGAAGGTTCAATTTTCTCAAATACATCTTTATAATCCTCAACAAATTTTACAACATCTGCTTTTGGAATCATTTTACCATTAATTTTAATTCGTTCTCTGAAATCAACTAAATGAGGAGATGTATATAAACCTGTTTTGTATCCAGCTTGTTGTAATACAGCAGCTAACATATGAGATGAAGATCCTTTGCCATTAGTCCCTGCAACATGCACACATTTTAATTTTTTTTCGGGATTTCCTAAGGCATTACAAATAGCAATAGTATTATCTAAATTAGCTTTATAGGCTGCTGCTCCAACACGTTGATACATTGGTAGCTTTGAAAATAAGTAATCTAAAGTTTGAGGGTAAGTCATGCCTTGTTATAATTTAAAGGATTATGACTTTTGATATAAGACATAAAATCAAAAACTAAATGTGATAGTAATAGTCCCTTTTTGTTCTTCGAATTCTCCACTTACATTAAAGGTAGTTGCTAAAGCTGCTTGACGTGCTTTGGCTTTTAACATAGGACTACTAGTAGTTGTTCCTCTGCCGTTAGGATCTGCTTTAATAACTTTCCCGTTTTTATCTACAGTGATTTCTACTACAACTTTTCCTTCTTCTTTAGTATCTTTTGATAATACCGGAGGAGTCATAATACTTCGACCGGCTAAACTAAAACCATAACCACCATTGCCTGACCCTTTACCTGGGCCTTTTCCAGGACCATCTCCTCCGCCATCTCCACCACCTGTTCCGCCATTACCGTGAGTATTTGGATTGCCATCCGGACGGCCATCATTGCCTTCATGTCCACTATTCCCGTCACCACCACCATTATTACCTTTGGTTTTATTGAATTTTTCAGCCAATAATTCTGCAGCTGTTTTTACTTTTGGTTTTACAGGAATAACAATTGTTTGGTTAGTATTTGTATTATTTGTTTCTGATTTTGTGATATTAATGTCTTCTCCCTGATCAGAGGTTACTATATCCTGCGAACTGTTTTCCTGATTAGTTGGAGGTGTTACTTCTGTGCTTTCAACAACCTGAACGGCATCTCCTATCCCATTATTTTCAACATTACCGGTTCCTTCAATTAAATTACCGATATTAAATTCAATCCCACCGCCACCTCCGGCAGTAATTGGAAAAGGAGGATTAGGAGTAATAATGATGTATAAAAATAAAAACAATAACAACAAGCCAAACACTAGTAATGATATTACCAGTGAAATAATTTTATTTTTATTTTCTTCAGCCTGTGATAAAATCATTATTATTTTCCATTTGAAGGTTTAGTTGCCCATACCATTTTGCATTTTAATTTATCTACTATAATCATCACATCAACAGCATCTTGTATACTTAAATCTTTATCCATTTGTAAAACTACAGTTGGTTCAGGATTACCGTTAATTTCAGATACTAATGTTGCTTCCAATACAGAATAATCAACCTGTTTTCCTTCCACAAAATAATTTCTATTATTTGAAACGTCTAAGTGAATCGGTTTTTTATTGTTTTCTACTGGCTTTGTTGGCTTAGAACTAGGTAAGTTTACTTTAATAGCATTAGGACTCACCATAGTAGATAAGATAAGGAAGAACAACAACAGGAAGAACATGATGTCGTTTAACGATTCTGTACTTACCTCTGCGTCTCTATGTGCTTTTTTACGTAATCCCATTTTATTTATGATTTATGAAATTAGATTTATTTCTAAAATCTGATATCTAACTTCTTACTTATTTTGATGGTTCGTTTAAAATATCTAAAAACGCAATTTGAGTTTCTTCCATGCGGTGAGCTAATTTGTCAATACGTGCATTTAAAAAATGGTATCCAATAAATGCAATCACACCAACTACTAAACCACCACCAGATGTAATCATTTTTTGATATAAACCAGAGGAGATAACTTCGATTTCTACTGTTTTAGCCACAGATATATCATAAAATATTTTAATAACCCCAATAATAGTTCCAATAAATCCAAACATTGGAGCAATACGTCCTGTAATATTTAAAATACTCATGTTTTTTTCTAACCGAGATAATTCAGAAGAACCTGCTTTGTCCATTGCTTCACGTATTTCCTGCATACTTTGTCCAATACGGGAAATACCTTGCTCTAACATAATAGCTTCGGGAGTATTCACACTTTTGCAAAGACTACGAGCGTTAGTTAAATTACCATTATTAATCATTTCTTTAACGCTGGCTAATAAGGTTGCGTTCTTTTTTGCCGCTTTTGAAATGGTTAAAAGTCTTTCTACCATTACATAAATTGACATTAACAACAAAATAGCTAATGGAATCATAATAACACCACCTTTTGCTACCATACTAAATAATGAAATTTCATTTGGCGGTAGTTCAGGAGCCGTTTGTATGCCTGTTACTGCAGGTTGAACAGCATTAGCTGTATCTGTAACAGCAGCCGCTACAGTATTAGTTATTTGAAGAATGAATGACATCATAGAGCTTAATTTTTAATTATACGAAGTTACTTTAGAAAGACGCGGGTAAATTAAATCATAAGCGATGTTTTAAACAGATTTGTGTTAGTATAACAAGCTTTGTGCAAAAAAGATACAAAAAAACTGGTAATCTACTTTTTAGAGATTACCAGTTGTACCCAGGAGGAGATTCGAACTCCCACGCCTTTCAGCATACGCACCTCAAGCGTACTTGTATACCATTCCAACACCTGGGCAAAAGCCACAACTATTTGTATACCTTCCAATAACAATTGGAACAAACACTTGAGAAAACTTAGTTGATTATACAATCAAATAAGCGCACAAAAGTGAGAATAATTTTTGATTATCGATAAAAAATTATAATCCAATATTAAATCCAATTTGGATAATTGGATTCGGATATGGAGACAGAGGTGTTTCATTAATATTATAAAAAATAGCAATAACAAAATTTCCACGATCTGAGAATGGTTGTCGGTAGCCACCTCCAAGTAATATATTATCAACCCATACTCTACTATTAATAATTGGTGATGTATAATCTTCAACACTTAATCTATCCCATCCGGCTTGAGCAAATAAATTATCTAAAACGTAATATCTTGTAAATACATTACTACCATAAATAATAGATTGATATTTTCGTCCGTTATAGGTTTGGCTATAGTAGTTATAGGTAAAGCCCGCACCTAAAGAAAACTTTTTTGTTACCTTAAATCCAACCAAAGGCGATAAATTAATAAATGTAGTCGGCCCAAACCAAGCCCCCACATTGCCACCAACATAAATACGTTCTTTAAAAGAATTGAATTCTTTTGGGGCAGTTGGTAGTTGGTTTATTGGAGGAGAAGGAGTTGAAGGATTATTCTCTTGTGAAAAAGAAAAATTTTGACACGCAAGAAGTATAATTAAATAGCACAGTTTTTTCATTATCTTATTTCTTCATAATCTACTTCCTCAGCATCATTTGGATTGAAATGTGCTTTTTGACGAATATTTTTATCAATTTTTATTTCCCCTTCTCTTTGCGGTTCATTAAATGAAGTTTTTTTGGTCTTGGATATATGTTTAAAAGCATCATATAATTTCCAGAGAACCCAAACAATAATAACCGTCCAAATTACGTCGCGCACAATCTTATTTTTTAATAATACAAAATTACACTAATTAGTTATAGAATAGCGTAATTAACATAATTTGAAATTTATTTAAAACAAAAAACCGCTTCATTTTGCTGAAGCGGTTTTTTTATTAAATTATATGATTAATTAATTGTCAATTTCTTCAGAATTTTCTTCACCTGAAACCTGAGGTTTGTAAATAGGTTTATCAGATTTTGGTGCATTTGGATCAACATAATCCCAACTTACAATACGGAATACTGTACGACGATTTTTTTGGTGTAAAGCTTCTTTTTCTTCTTTTGTTTTTGCTTTATTAATTTGATCGTCTTTAACTAATAATTTTTTCTCACCCCAACCTTTAGACGTTAAACGAGCAATAGGAACTTTTTTCTCATTTACTAAATAATCCACACAAGATTTTGCACGAGCTTCAGATAATGTCTGGTTTTTCGCATCAGAACCACGGCTATCGGTATGAGCTTGTAACTCAATAATAATAGTTGGGTTATCCATTAATGTTTGGTATAGGAAATTCAATGAATCTTTAGATTCTGGTTTTAAATCAGCTTTTGCCAATTCATATAAAACAGCAGGGAAACGAATTTCATCTAATACAGGAGTTAATGCAAAGTCTTTTACGAAATCTTTCGATTCGTTCTCATCAACTGTTGTCAATTTACCCATATCTTTAGTTGCTAAAAAGCTTTTCTTAAAAGTTTGAGAAACAGTACCTTTATCTGTTGCAACAGTTACTTCATAAGTTGTACTTTCTTTTAATTTAAAGTTATATTTTCCATCTGCAGTTGTTTTAAATTCAAACATGTCTCCGTTTGAACCTTTTAAATGGATAATTGCATTTTGAACAGGTTCGTTAGCGCCTCTTCCTTGATTATCACCAGCACTTACAACAGTACCAGATAAATTAAACACT
>JAEUTR010000451.1 GCA_016787365.1 Bacteroidia bacterium | reverse complement strand
CAATATAAAAACAGTTGATAGGCGCTTCTTGCTTAAAAGTATTACTAAAACTTATACTTTCCAGCTTATCATTTTTTAAAATAGAAATCCCCTTATCTGTTCCAAACCAAACCGAACCATCTTTTAGTGGAAGAACAGCTGCTACTTTATTATCCAACAAACCTTCTTTTATGGAGTAATTTTTAAAAAATCCATTTGAAAATTTAAATGCTCCATTACTCTCTGTTCCAAACCATAAATTACCATTTACGTCTCTTGTAATCTGATATATGAAAGCGCTTCCTAAACCATTTTGCCTGTCATACACAGTAAATCCTTTACCTCTGTATTTGTACAAACCGCTATGTGTACCAATCCATAAATTTTCTTCGTCATCAATTAAAAGTGAACGGATGTGATTGGAGTTATTGTCAAATCCTATTGTGAAATAAGAAAACTCACTTCCATTGAAATTTATCAATCCTGTTTTTGACCCAATCCAAACCACTCCATTTTTTTGACACAATACACTGGTAATACTTTCATCAATTAACCCATTACTAACATGAAAAATGCTTCTGGAGTTGTTTTCCAAATCCAGTATATACAAACCATTATCTGTTCCTGTATATAATTTAATTTGCTCTCTACATAATGATATCGATGTGATATTTACACTATCTATTATAATTTTAAAATCCCTAGTATTTTTCTGTTGAAAATATAATCCTTTGTTAGTGCCAACAAATACACCATGTTTTGGAGAATATAATAAACAGGTAATATTTGTATTTTTAAAAAACGGAATCTGAATTACTTTTTTACCATCCCAAATACACAAACCTTTATTTGTACCTGTCCACAAACCAACCTTTGGTTCCAGGCAAAAACTGGTTACATGATTTGATGGTAATCCATCTTTTTCATAGTAATTACTGATTTGCCCTTTTATTTTATCAAACACGCTTAATCCATCAATAGTTCCTATGGTAATCAAATTAAACTGATCCTCAATAATCGCATTTACATAATGATTTGCAAGTCCGTTTTTTGGAGAATAATTTTGAAAATTTTTGCCATTAAATTTACTAGCGCCACCATACCCACCGCTCCATAAATATCCCTTACTGTCCTGATACATAGCAAATATCTGAACATAAGGCAAACCACTTTCAACAGAATAGTTTTTAAAATTATACTGCTGAGAATAACCTTTAAAGGAAATCAAAAACAATAAAATTTTAAAGATGGATATTTTAATTTTTGGGTTCATAAAGTGGTTTTACTAAAGTACAGATTAATCATTAGTTTACATAGCTCATTTTGGTAAGTGGTGGAATTAAACGCATAACTGGAAATCTTATCTGCTTCATGCATTAAACTAAAACCAAAGGTTGAAAACTCTAAATAAACACGAATTAAATAAACTGTTGCAAAATCACCTGATAATCAGTCTATTATTTAGTAAAATTTATCATTTTTGAACGCGTATTTTTTGTACTTTCGTTAGCTTAAATTCAAAATACACTATGTTAACGTTCCTAAAGAAATTTTTTGGTACAAAATCAGAAAAAGATATTAAATCCATTCAACCACTAGTTGATCAAACATTAGAAATTTATCCTTCGTTAGCTAAATTATCTAATGATGAGTTGCGATCAAAAGTAACTGCATTAAAACAAAAAATTCAGGATGCTGTAAAAACTGAGCAAACTCAAATAAACGACATCAAATCCCGTATTGAGAAAGATTTTAATATGGATATTGATGATAAGGAAGCTCTTTACAAAGAAATTGATGAGCTTGAAAAAGAAATCACTACAAAAATAGAAGATGTATTAAATGAGATTTTACCTGAAGCTTATGCTATTTTAAAAGATACATCACGTCGTTTTTCAGAAAATGAAGAATTAATTGTAACAGCAAATGAGTTTGATGCAAAATTAGCCAAAACACATAAAAATATTG
>JAEUTR010000441.1 GCA_016787365.1 Bacteroidia bacterium | reverse complement strand
CGAAAGATGCGTTTACATCGTTAACGTTATAGGGAATTTCTATTGACAGACTGTTTAACTCCTTTCCCGCCAGTCCATTTTCAACAAAAACCTCTGCGCTCGTTCCAAATTTATGCAAGAATAAATTAAAGTTACGGGGTTCTGTACTCCGCCTGTCTGTAAGTATAAAAAGGCCGTCGTTACTACAAATGAATACCGCTTTAGCAGCGCTGTCGTAAGTAATTAAATTTGGAATGACATCTCCCAGATGATTCAACTTTACAGACTTTATTTTTTCCGACCCAGCCCGGCGTCGCAACAATGTTATCTTTTCAACTACCTTATTATTTTTCTTCTGGTCGGTAAATTTCTGGTAACAGATTAAATTATTACCAAATTGAGCTGCTCTAAAAATCTGGGAGTTCTTCGTAAAGGGCCAAAAAAGCGGGTCCTTCACAAATTTAGGAGTTCCGTTTTTACCCAATCCAAGTGAGTATATACCATCGTATCCGCCAAGTAAAAGTTTACCCTGGTAAGAAAAAACATAATTTTCAAAATACTCTGAAGACATCTCAGACCTGTCTGTAATAGAATCCAGGGTAAAACCTTTTTTATTGTTCAGAAAATAAATATCCTGATTGGAACAAGCAAAATAAACATTGCCGTTCGTATCTGAAGCAAGGCTTTTTATTTCTTTCCCCAAATCATAACGTGTGATAAGATTTATTTTATCGCCGTTTATAGAATAAATTTCGAGCCCTTTATCTGTGCCGGAATAAAGCATCATTGGGTGACGCGAATCGCTTAAAAGACAAAATGTTTTGTTTTGATTTACAGAACTAATGAGTCCTTTCTTATATATAAATAGGCCTCTATCTGATGCAATGAATAATTTATCGTAATGCGCCAGCAAATGCCAGGTTTGTTTATTAAAATCCTGGAAGGAAGAGAATTTTTCTTCTTTGTCATTATAGACTTCCAGACCCTTATCGGTGGCGATAAAAAGTTTATCTTCAAAAAACGTTGCTGCCTGCACTACCCCGTTTATACCATTATTGCGGGAATACTTAAAAAGACCAGAATTTATTTCTACAAAGGCAACTCCATAATAAAGCGCCAGCCACAAGTTACCATTCAGATCCTGAAAGGCCGATTTAATATTATCCTCGTAAATTCCGTTCTTTGAATTGAAACGATAAACAATCTCCAGATCCTTGTTAATTTCAAAAGCTCCTTTCTGGTTGGTAGTAACAATGTAATTACCGTTACGTAATAAGCAACCATTGTTGGCCTCTGCCGGCGTGAGCTCATCATCACAGGAACTCAGGCGTTTGCTTAATTTTGTTTTATCAGGGTTTAACGAATCATAAACCCCTAAATATGTTCCGATATTTCGATAACCTAAAATAAACTCAGTTGAACTGATCGGGTAACAAAAAAAGTATTTTTCTTTCGACAACTCTTCCGTTTTCTCCACAGGACTAAGCTTTCCATTTACAAGCACAGATAAATGATTATTCGTTTCGCAGACAAAAAGATGTTTACCCATAGTAAACATTCGCGCGTGAAAATTTCCTTTTGGATTAAAGGTTTTTACGCTCCCATTTTTGTATTCAACTAATTTATCGGACGAAAGAAAATAAGTTGCATCTCCAAGCATCACTATCTGACGGATAATTTCATGCGGCTTTTGGTCATCTGAAAGTTTATCGAGCAGCGACTTGTATTGCAGGCCCCCGGTTTGATTTCTGTTGATTACTCCAATGTCTCCATTTTCCGTGCCAACAACTATTTCCCCGGCATTTGTTTTAGAAATACTAAATACGGATGTTTGATTATTTGAATAACAATGCTCCCAGGTAATTCCATCGTAAACAAGCACACCAGCCCGGTTAGCTACGTAAATAAGTCCATTGTTATCCTGGGCGACACCAAAATTATTTGGAAGCGCATCGTAGGTTTTTGGCAGGAAATTTTGTACAAAGTACTCGCCCCGTTGTGAGTAAACATTTATAGCAAGAAATAAAACCGTCAGTACTGCATAAAATGCCCTGCATGAGAAAATATCTTTACGGATGCTGAACAATGATCTTTTCTGTTTTTACAGGTTTATTGGCTTCATACAATGTTATAAAATAAATTCCGTTTTTTATATTCTGTACCGGAAGATAGGATTTATCACCCCTGATATCCTCTGTGTACACTATCCTGCCTGTAATGTCAGAAATTTCAAGTCGCAGTGATAAAAACACTTTACCAAAATCAAAAGTCAATTTGTCTCCTACCGGGTTAGGGAAGATCTGGA
>JAEUTR010000417.1 GCA_016787365.1 Bacteroidia bacterium | reverse complement strand
CCTCTTTTAAATATATAATTAAAGAATATTGAAAAAATATTTTTCGAATTTCCTTTTTTGACATTACCACGTAATCGTTTAAGATATAATTTTATAAATTTCTTTAATTTATAAAATTTACCACTTTCTAAATCGGCAATCCGTTTTATTAATTGGTCAATTGTTTTGAAAGCATTACCCAGTTGTTCATGAAGATGTTGCATGTCTCGTTTTGACTTTACAACTTCATTCACCAACTCATCTCTTGACTTTAATTTTAAATCAAGTAGTTCATTGCGTTCTTTGAGTGATAACTTTTCGTGTATGTTCTCTTTTAAGGGCATTAATTAAATAATTTTAAATATGTTTTTGAAGCTTCTTCCGAAGTTCCATCATAACTTATTTTTCCATGTTCCAGGCAAATGCCTCGCTCGCATATTTCCATAATTTCATCCGGATTGTGCGAAACAAATAATATGGTAGCACCTGCTTGTTTTATGTCGTGTATTCTTCTTTTACATTTTTCTTGAAATCCTTTGTCGCCAACCGCTAATACTTCATCAATCATCATTAAATCTGGTTGAGAAGTAACGACGCTACTAAATGCTAAACGAGCCAACATACCAGTAGAGTACATTTTAGTTGGCATCTGAAGTTGTTCCATCGACAGTTCAGAAAAATTCGCTACGCTATCAATAACCGCCGCGATGGTTTTTTTATCGTAATTTCCACTTAGTGCATTATATATTTTTATGTTTTCAATTCCCGTCAGTTCTAATTCTAAACCTGCACCTAATGCCAATAAAGGAGAAATTTCGATATGAACTTTACAGGTGCCAGATGTTGGAGTTATAATACCAGCAATGGTTCTCAGTAGAGTGCTTTTTCCTTCGCCGTTTCTACCTAATATACCTAAGGATTCTCCTTTATAAACTTTTAAATTGATGTTGTGCAATACAGACTTATATTCGAATGGAGAGAATAGTCCTCCTTTTAATACAAAATCTTTTATAGAATAAATACCTCGTCGGTTATGGAGATAACTAACACATACATTATTTAATTCTATAGCAACTTCTCTCATTATAGATTGGAGATAAATCCGTTTTTTGTTTTTTTGTAAATAACAACACTTATTAATACAGTAATAAGTGTAATGATTATGCAAAATATGCTGTGATAAAATTCGGGCGCACAGCCCTGATGCAACACATTGCGAATTATATATAAAAAGTGATAAAGCGGATTGAATTTAAAATAAAACGCGTATTCTTCTGGTATGATATCAATGGCGTAGGCAATAGGAGTTAAGTAAAAGAAGGCAGGGTTGAGGGTATTCCACAAAATGCCAATGTCTCTAAAAAATACATTTAACGACCCCAATATTAAGCCAACCGAAAATGTGAAAATGGAAAATAAAATGATAATGGGGATGATATATAGAATGGTAATATTGACTTTCAGATTTAGATAGACCATTAAACCGATAAATAATATAAAACCTGCTAAGAAGCTCACAAGTTCTGTTAATTGTTCGGAGATAGGATATAATATTTTTTTTACCTGAAGTGATTTGATGAGATGTGTGTTTTTGATAAATGTTTGAGATAGTTGATTGCAACTTCCGGAAAAGTAAACCCAAAAAATTAAACCACTCAAAACAAACAATGAATAATTTTCTATCTCCGAAAACGCTTTAGAAAAAACAAAGTTAAATATGAGCAAATAAAATAATGGATGTATAAAACTCCATACAAACCCAAGTAAGGAATGCTTGTATTTTAACTGTAGGTTTTTGTATACTAAAAAATATAAAGTATATCCTTTGGTGTTTTTCATGAATTAAGCGAAAATAGCTTTTTTTGCCCATATTTTTTGATTTTTACAGGCCTTTTTGTCTATATTTATGGTTGTGTCTGCTCTTAAACTATACATTAATGGCAAGTTTTTAACCCAGCAATCAACGGGGGTTCAGGCCTATGCTATTGGGATACTGGAGGCCATGAAGAAGCAGAATATTGCTTTTGAAGTTTTAGTACCCAAATCTGTACAGCTATCAGATAGATTTAATATGAAGCACATTGTTTCTTTATCAAATGCAAATATTTGGGAACAATACTCCTTGCCTAATTATGTTAATAAGCAACCGTATTGCATTTTAATTAATTTATGTAATTCTGCTCCGCTATTAGCTAAGAATCAAATAGTAACTGTTCACGATTTAGCATTTGAGCAAACAGGCGTTAATTGGTTTTCAAATAAATTTAAAAGATGGTACCGTTTTTTGATTCCTAGAATTGTAAAATCTGCCCAATTTATTTTTACTGTTTCAGAATTTTCTAAACAAGAAATTATTTCTCATTACAAAGTCAATAAAGAAAAAATCAGGGTTATCCAAAATGGGTTAAATACTCATATACACGCTGCGTCGAGGCAGATAGATGGCGATTATATATTGTTGGTAGGAGGGAACAATCCTCGAAAAAATGCAATTTCTATTATCACACAGATTGAGGCTATAAAAAAACTAGGCTATAAATTGGTAATTTTAAATAGCGAAAATGCTGTATTTAATTCTTCTGAAAAAACGATACATCCGTCAATTATTTATCTTAACCATGCTTCTTCGGAACAATATTATTCTTTAATTAAATACGCTAAAGCGCTTGTATATCCTTCTTTGTATGAGGGATTTGGAATACCCATATTGGAAAGCTTGTGCTTACAAACACCAGTTATTTGCTCTG
>JAEUTR010000410.1 GCA_016787365.1 Bacteroidia bacterium | reverse complement strand
GGTGTTTGTCTGTTTGGACAAAGATCGTGGCTCACTGAGGTCATATCGGCACTAATTTTAGGTATTATCAACCTAAATAAAGCCACACACAACAAAAGTTAAATTCTTTTCTTTTTTAGGTTGACTTGTTTAACAAATATGGTTAAATTTGAAAGAAACGACCATGAATAAATTTCCTCCTCTTATTTCAGCTTATAAAGGATTTTATACTGAATTTCAATTATTAACATGGAAAAGTGCAAAGTGGGGTATTTTAATATTTTGTTTCGTGCATTTCCTTTTTGAAATAGGAACTGGTAATGAAAAGAATATGATGTTACCAGTAATATTTAATTATTTTGTTTCAGCATGGTACGTTAAGAAAATGATTAAACAAGATAAGTTTTCAAATAATCCATTATTATGGGGGATGACTGTTTCATGTGTCGTCTTTTTAATTAGAGTTCTTCTTGGATTTTTATATACTTCATTATTGATATGAAAAAAAATAGACTACAAGCTCTAATAATCGTTTTCACCTTTAGTTTGATGATATTAATAATTTATCTTGTTTTTACCAATAGGTTAATGACACAAGATGAAGCAGAAAAAGCATTAGATAAAGCATTGATCGAAAAGCTTTAATGTTTATTTAGAATGAGTTATATCTTCTTATAAGACGACTGGTGTTAAAAAATAAAATAATTAGATTGAAAGTTCCTTTATACGGAGTTCTACCTTAAGAACGAAATCTGAAGGAGAGATATTTAAGGCTTTAGATACCTTAAAAATGGTTGTTATTGTTGGTTGCCTTAATCCTCTTTCAAGTAATGAAATATAGGTTCTATCAAGGTCACAATATTCAGCAAGTTTTTCCTGAGAGATGTTGTTCGCTTCTCTCAATTCACGTAATACTTTACCAAATATTTCAATTACCATCATTCAGACTTTAGTCAGAACGAAAGTGAAATATTTAACAGTTTTTATCTACGGACTATAGTCTGATATTATTATATTTGACACAAACCTGAAATCACAATATACTTATGAGAAAACTAACTTTCCTTTTTATTATTTCTTTTCTTCTTGTAGCATGTTCCGAAAAGGAAAAATCAAAATTGCCAAATAATTACATGGAAGAGCGGAAACAATTTAATGAGGTTATTGAAATTTTTCAGGCCGCTAATCAAATTTCTTATGAATTACCAAGCCTAAAAAATCCAGATCAAAAAGTTAAAGAGAAAGAAATGATTCAATTAATTAATGATGGAATTCTAAAAGGCAAAGGATTGAGTGATGGATTTTTAGATTTTTTACATCCTTTGCTTAATGAAAAATTCAAGGATAATCTAATTAAATCAAATGAACTTTATTTAGAAGGTATTAACGAAAATGAATTTGAAATTGCTACTAGCAAACAATATGAAGCAAATAAGCTATTAAAAGATTGGGTTAACTATTTAAATAAGAATGAGAATGTCATAAATAAAAATTTAAACATAGAGATTAAAAAGCCATTTGTTAAAAGGATTGAAAAAATCATTAAGCCAAATGTTGAAAAATTATCGTATTGGAGAATGGCAGGTAGGTTTATTATTTCCTCAATTTTAGTAATCATGATATTTTCCTTTTTCCTATTAATACTGTTTATTCCTTTCCTTCCATTTGCCTTCTTTGATAAATTTTCCGAATCAAAAATAGGCTTAATACTACTAATCCCATTAGGCTTAATAACTGGCTTGGGGCAGATTTACTTTTGGCTTTTATGGGGAGGGTATTGTGCTAATATTTCTATTCTATTCAGAAATGCACCTACTGTGTCGAATGCTTGGCTTTATTATTTAACAGGAGTATTTTTTGTAACTGCTCCTTTAAATTGGTTAAAAGATAATGAGGTTAAACTTTCAGAATCTATTGAAGAACGGAAAAATACCATTAAGGGAACTAAATACTATAAATTTCTATCAATTATTGCTTTTGTCGTGTTTTGCTTTTATCCT
>JAEUTR010000381.1 GCA_016787365.1 Bacteroidia bacterium | reverse complement strand
CAGGAACAGATTGAGCGTGTAACCTTCTCTTTTTACAGATATGTAAAAATTGAAAATCCCAAAGAATTAAGAGATAACTTATTTATTCAGTGGACAGATTTAAACTGTTTTGGAAGAATTTATATTGCAAACGAAGGTATTAATGCTCAAATGAGTGTTCCAAAATGCAATTGGGATAATTTTGTTGAGCAGCTATATAAAGATGAACGTTTTAATAACGTTCCATTTAAAATAGCTGTTGATGATGATGGAAAGTCGTTTTACAAGCTGATTATAAAAGTAAAGGAAAAAGTGGTTGCAGATGGCATTAACGATCCTGATTTTGACGCTTCCAATACAGGAACCTATTTAAATGCGGAAGGATTTAATAGAGCGATTGAAGACCCAAATACAATTGTAGTGGATATGCGTAATCACTATGAAAGCGAAGTTGGAAGATTTGATAAAGCCTTCTGTCCGGATGCCGATACATTTAGAGAGGAATTGCCATTGGTGGTTGAACATTTAAAAGGACAGGAAGATAAAAAAGTAATTATGTACTGCACCGGTGGAATCCGTTGCGAAAAAGCAAGTGCCTACTTAAAACACAAAGGGTTTAAAGATGTTAATCACCTGCAGGGCGGAATTATTCAATATGCCAAAGAAGTAAAAGAACAGGGGTTAGAAAGTAAATTCAGAGGTGTTAACTTTGTATTTGATGAGCGTATTGGCGAACGTATTACTGAAGATATTTTAAGCAACTGCCACCAATGCGGTAAACCTTGCGATACACATGTGAACTGCAAAAACGATGACTGTCATTTATTATTTATACAATGTGATGAATGTGCCGAAAAAATGCAAGGCTGTTGCACCCCTAAATGCCAAGAAATAGCTGCATTACCTATTGAAATGCAAAGAGAATTAAGAAAAGGTCGCGTTAAAAATGGTCCGGAATGCTTATCTGTATATAAAAGCAGATTACGCCCTAATCTCGCTGAAATTATAAAAAATGATTTATCTTTAAATAAAATTTAAACCGGCTATTTTATGAGAAAAATTATCAGTCTTTTTATATTAGTAATAATTATTGGCACATCGTGTAAGAAAAAAGAAGTAGACAAGTTAACAGAGTTTGATATTAACTATTCAACAAATCTATCTATTCCTTCATCAAGCATTGCTATTAATTCACCTACAACTTCGGTTGAATTTACTACCCCAAATATTCCTACCCAACAATCATCCAAATTTAGTGCTGAAGGAACTGCGCAAAGTTTAATAGATCAGATTAAAATGACAAAATTTGATGTCTCTGTTTCAGGTACCGGTGCAAATTTAGATTTTTTAAAATCGGTTTCTATATATATTAAAGCTGCAAATGTGGGGGAACAATTAGTAGCTACCAAATCATCTTTTCCAACAAATATTACATCTGCTTCTTTAGATTTAAGTGATGTTAATATCAAAGATTTTATTTTTCAGGATAATATTCAATTCAGAGTAATAGTAGCATTTGACGCAACAGCTACAGTGCCTAATCAAACTCTTAAAATGGATGAAACCGTACATGTAAAAGCAACTTTATTAAAATAAATCATCTATGCCAATTTATCATCACTTAGGTAATATTCCTCAAAAACGTCATACTGTATTTAAGTCTCCGCAAGGAAATTTTTATTACGAACAGTTGTTTGGAACAGAAGGCTTTAATGGTCATTCCACATTATCTTACCATGTTCACAGACCAACCCAAGTAAAAGAAATTTTAAAAAGCTATTCTGTTCAACCAAAAATTGCTATTGATAAAAACATTAAATCACTTTTATTAAAAGGTTTTGAAATAAAACCAACGGCTGATTTTTTAGAAAGCAGAAAAACCGTTTTATTAAATGGCGATTGCCAAATTGGCTTGGCAGCGCCAACAGAAAGCTTAACAAGCTATTTTTATAAAAATGCAGATGCGGATGAACTAATTTTCATTCACAAAGGCAAAGGAAAATTAAGGACCTTTTTAGGAAATATTAATTTTGAGTATGGCGATTATCTAATTATTCCAAGAGGAATGATTTACCAAATAGAATTTGAAACAAGCGACAATCGTTTGTTTTATGTTGAATCATTTGCCCCCTATTACACACCAAAACGTTATAAAAGTTCATCTGGTCAATTATTAGAACATTCACCATTTTGCGAACGTGATTTTAAATTACCGACTGAATTAGAAACGTATGACAAAAAAGGTGACTTTATTATCAAAATAAAAAAAGAAGGGATGATACATGAAGTAGTATACGCTACTCATCCTTTTGATGTTGTTGGTTGGGACGGATACAATTTCCCTTACGGATTTAGCATTCACAACTTTGAACCAATTACTGGCCGTGTGCATCAACCACCTCCAGTACATCAAACATTCGAAACATCTACCTTTGTAGTATGTTCATTTGTTCCTCGTTTGTATGATTATCATCCACAAGCAATTCCTGCTCCATACAATCATAGCAATATTGATAGCGATGAAGTGTTGTATTATGTAGATGGTGATTTTATGAGCCGTAATAATATTGAACAAGGACATATTACTTTACATCCAAAAGGAATTCCTCACGGTCCGGCACCTGGGGCAATGGAACGTAGTATTGGACAAACCGTTACTCAAGAGTTAGCGGTGATGGTTGATACTTTTAGACCGTTAATGGTAACTGAAGAAGCAATGGGCATTGATGATGGTAAATACTATAAAAGTTGGACAGAGTAATGGAATCTAAACTATTAAAAAATAAAATGGAACTACGTTCACTTTATATGGCAATGTGGCACTAAAAGATATAGAATTATAAAGTTATTGAATGGGAGAATAATAACTCATTAAATCAAAAATTATTCAAATCAAAAATTAAATTATTATGGCTAAAGAAGTAAAAAATGTAGAATACGGATTAGAAAAAATATTTGAAGGAGCGCAAGATTTCTTGCCTTTATTAGGAACTGATTATGTAGAATTTTATGTAGGTAACGCCAAACAATCGGCACACTATTACAAAACAGCTTTTGGGTTTCAATCGTATGCTTATGCAGGATTAGAAACAGGTTTAAAAGACAGAGTATCTTATGTTTTAAAACAAGATAAAATTCGTTTAGTATTAACTACCGCATTAACTAGCGATTCTCCTATTGGAGAGCATGTAAAAAAGCATGGTGATGGTGTTAAAGTAATTGCTTTATGGGTAGAAGATGCTCGTAAATCGTTTGAAGAAACCGTAAAGCGTGGTGCTAAAGTTTATATGGAGCCAGTTGTAGAAAAAGACGAACACGGAGAGGTGGTACGTGCAGGTATTTATACTTACGGCGAAACGGTTCACATGTTTGTAGAACGCAAAAATTATAAAGGAGAATTTTTACCAGGATTTAGAGAATGGAAAAGCGACTACAATCCTGCACCGGTAGGTTTAAAATTTATTGATCACATGGTTGGTAACGTGGGATGGAATCAAATGAATGCTACCGTGAAATGGTATGAAGACGTAATGGGTTTTGTAAACTTCTTAACGTTTGACGACAAACAAATTACGACTGAGTATTCTGCTTTAATGAGTAAAGTAATGAGTAACGGAAATGGTAGAATTAAATTCCCTATTAATGAACCAGCTGAAGGAAAGAAAAAATCTCAAATTGAAGAGTATATTGATTTTTACGAAGGTGCGGGTGTGCAACATTTAGCTTTAGCAACTGATGATATTATTAAAACAGTAGCTGATTTAAAAGCACGTGGTGTAGAATTTTTACCACCACCACCACAAGCTTACTATGATGATATTCCACGCAGATTAGGTGTGCATATGGATATGATGAAAGAAGATATTAAAGAACTTCAACGTTTATCTATCTTAGTAGATGCTGATGAAGAAGGGTATTTGTTACAAATATTTACGAAGCCAGTAGAAGACAGACCAACGTTATTCTATGAAATTATTCAACGTATGGGCGCTAAAGGTTTTGGTGCCGGTAACTTTAAAGCTTTGTTCGAATCTATTGAAAGAGAGCAAGCCTTGAGAGGAACGTTGTAAGTTTTGTCAGGCTGAGCGAAGTCGAAGCCTAATTATATCAAAAAATCCCGAAGAGATCTTCGGGATTTTTTGTTTCATATTAAAAGGAGGGGGCAGCCCTTTTGTTTCACACATTATTCACAGTACCTTTAATTTAACCACTAAACAATCACTATGAAAAAAACACTTCTATCGCTTATAATTGCTTTAACATCTATTATTAGCTTTGCTCAAACACCAGCAAAACCTTTTCCAAGTCATTATCCTGTAACAGCGGGTTGTATAAAGCCAAACAACCAGACACAAACTCAAATGGATAATGCGGTTTCCTCTTTTTATACAGCATGGAAAGGAGCTTATTTAAAACCCGGTTGTACAAACGGAGAATATTATATTGAATACATCAATGGAAATAAGATTTGTGTAAGTGAAGGTCAAGGTTATGGAATGGTTATCGTTACGTACATGGCAGGTTTTGATGCTCAAGCTAAAACATATTTCGATGGATTATACCAATGGTATAAATCACACCCGAGTTCTATAAATCCAATATTGATGGATTGGCAACAAGGAACAGGGTGTGTCAATACAGGATCAGATGCAGCAACTGATGGTGATTTGGATATTGCTTATGCCTTATTATTAGCACATGCGCAATGGGGAAGTTTAGGCAGCATTAATTATTTAAGTGAAGCAACCGCTTTAATAAATGCTATTAAATCTTCAGAAAGATATGCAGCTGCCAATACATTATTGTTAGGCGATTGGGCAACAAGCGCGACTGATAAAGATGATACAAGACCTTCTGATTTTATGTTTGACCATTTCACAAGTTTTAATGCGTTTACTAATGATGCAACCTGGAATACAGTAAGAACAACTTGTTATACGTTGATTCAAACGATGCAAACCAGTTTTAGTCCTGTTACAGGTTTGATTCCCGATTTTATTGAAGATGTAGATGGTACGCCGCACCCGGCTGCTGCAAATTTTTTAGAATCAACGTCTGACGGAGCATACTATTATAATGCTTGCAGAGTACCTTGGCATTTAGGCACAAGTTATTTGATTAATGGAGATCCTCAAGCTAAAACAGCCAGCGATAATATGAGCGCTTGGTTAAGAAGTCACACCACTAATAACGTAAATAATTTACGAGCCGGTTATAAATTAGACGGCACAAATATTTCGGGCAACAATTACCAGGACATTTGTTTCATTGCTCCCTTAGGAGTTTCGGCTTGTGTGAACAGCATCAATCAAACCTGGTTAAATGATCTTTGGACATATATCATCAATGAACCCCTTTCAGGAAATGACTATTACGGAAACACCATTAAAATGTTGTGTATGCTGAGTATTTCTCAAAATTATTTTCCTCCACAAGTAGCATTACTTAGTACCAATGTAAATGAAACTGTAAAAAACTCAGCTAAACTATTTCCTAATCCTGCAAAAGACATGTTGAATTTAGAATTAACTAATCCTAATTATACTAATTATATGATCTATGACCTGCAAGGAAAGTTAATTAAAGAAGAGAAAAATATTGCTCTTAAAAATTCAATTGACTTAAAAGAGTTTAATGCAGGCATGTACTTTCTGAAACTATCTTCGGAATCAGGGCAATGTGAAGTTTATAAATTTGTAGTTGAATAAAGCTTTCTAAACAGGATCCGCATCTACCCGCAAGCAGTAAATAGATTTTTCAGAAATGCTACAAATTGTAGCAGATGCAAATTCCCATTAGTTCTATTTTTGCTTTCAGAAAACTTATTTTATGAAGAGAGCAGACATTATTAATTTACAGGAAGATTTGATTTAGTTATTAGCAAAATTTACATCATTCGAGGTCAAAAGGTGATGCTAGACAGAGATCTAGCAGAACTTTACGGAGTTGAGACAAAAAGATTAAAAGAACAAGTAAAAAGAAATATTGAGCGTTTTCCTGCTCATTATATGTTTGAACTTTCAAAAGAAGAGACTGAAATTTCAAGGTCGCAATTTGCGACCTTGAAACAAGGAGAAAACATTAAATACTTACCTTACGCTTTTACTGAACATGGGGTACTAATGTTATCTGCAGTTTTAAAGAGTCCAAAAGCTATATTAATAAGTATACAAATTATTGATGTTTTTGTGAAACTAAGAAAGGCAATTCTTGACAATAACGAAATA
>JAEUTR010000361.1 GCA_016787365.1 Bacteroidia bacterium | reverse complement strand
AAAAATATTTTGCATCTCTATCCCATATCACATTATCCTTACTTGTATAAACGGCTGTAATTCTGTTATCTGCATCATATTCATACTTATGCAAAAACATATCCGGCTGGCCTGGTTGATAAGCAACCTCATTCACCTTACCGCTTATTAAATCATAATTATAATTTATCTTTTTATATTTTTGATTTGCAAACGACAATGCTAACCAAGGATTTTCCTGAATTAATTCTTTTACATTACCATGCACATCATAACTATAATGCGTAGCGTGATTATAGGTTAAGGGATTATTATCATCCACGTCTTCTATAGATACGGAAGCAACTCTTGATCTTAAATATTCCTGACTACCCGAACTAAAATTTGAGCCGGCTAATAGTGGTGTAAACGAAGGCTCGTCGCCATAATATGTACGTGTAACTTCAGATTTTTTATTTGGCGATAAATTCGAAGGGTAGTTATTAGTTGAAGGATTTAACAAAAGTTTTAAATTAGCAATAGGTTCTGTTACAAAATTATAAGGAACAGTCATTTCTCCCACTTCGGATATACGACCTAAATCATCATATTTAGTATAACTGTACGTTTTATGAGGCACACCTAAAACTGTAACAACTTTTGCATATTGTTTGGCATTTTGTGAAGCTATTAATCTTCCTAATTTATCGTACCAAAAATATGAAATTCCGGCATCAGGCGTTTGTTGTTTAACCAATTGATTAAGAGAGTTGTATGTATAGGTAGTTTGTAATTTATGGTCGGTATAATATGATTTAGAACCATACGGTGCTTTTGTATTTCTATCATTTTTAATTAAAACATAATTGGTAGCAATGGTTTCAACCTTAACTCCCTCCGGAGGTACAGTACGTACAAGATTTCCTGCCTGATCATAGTAGTATAAGGTATAATGATAGTCGCCTGCATTATATTTCATATAAAAATTCTCTATCGTTTCTCCCATACATTTTTTAATGTATCCTTGAACAAAAGCTGTTTTTACAGAATCTATATAGGTACTGTATAATTCCTGTGCATCATTATCTACTATATCATCCGCATATTGTAAACACGGATCTTCATACTCAACTGTTGGAAATGGGTCGTAGGATTCCTGATTTACACATGGTAATCCTGCTTTTTCGCCACAGATAAATTCCATCCTGATATCATCTATGCCCAAATAACCATTACCGGGATATGGAAATATTGCGCCAACAGAAATTGTGTTTGTTGTAGGGTAATTATTTGTAAAAGGACCTGCTGTATACTCAATCCAATTCGAATTTATAACAGTAGATGTATAAGTATTTACAGGATAAACTCCATTTACCGCTGCGCCAACCAATGGGGGATAATTAATTACATTATTATCACCCAAAATATATCTTCCAAGCCATATAGCTTTAAACTTTATATAAAACTTGTTACAATCTTGACATTGTGTACTAACCGTATGAGTTATTGCTATTGTTTCTTGAACTGACGTGTATTTTTTGTTTATAAAAATGGAAGAACCATTTCCATAGCCATTAAGGTGACCATAACCAGACAAAATTGGATGATCGGAAATACCGTAATATCCTGAGTTAATAATTTCAGGTGTAGAACAATTAGGCGAATTTGACACGTATCCTGTCGACTCTGATGTAGTAACGGTAAATGAACTATTGCCAGAACAATTAAAATCGTTAATTTTAATTGCAGAACAATTAGAAGTTGTATTTAAGATTGTTCCTTTACAATCTGAACACTGACGCATTGCTAAACAACTTGATGTGCCTAATAATGTATAGGGTGTTGATCCGAAAACAGCTGTTACACTAAAATCGTACACACTTAAATTTACCAACGGACCTGATGCCAGTGTAAAATTGCTTAAGGCATAAGTACCAGTATTTGCAAGACTAACACCTGCAGAAATTGCTTGAGAAGGATCAGCAAATTGTAGTGAAAAAGAACAAGAGTTTGTTGGAGCACTTGATGGTTGAGGAGTAACCGTAGAACAATAAAACGCACCTACTAGCAACGTGTTGGTAGACGTTGAAGGAGTTGTATTTTGCCAGTAAAAATTAATTTGATTTATTTGGTTAGCAGGAACACTGGATGGGTTATACGTTTGGTATAC
>JAEUTR010000337.1 GCA_016787365.1 Bacteroidia bacterium | reverse complement strand
TAAATGATATTGGCGGTATTAATAACAAAAGGTCAGGTTGGCACGTTTTCAACTTTAATTTTACTACTGCCGCCACAGTAACCCCTGTAATGTCCTATTCATTGGAGGTTTATCAAATGGATAGATTTTCAGCGGGGGCTTATGATTATGGTGTAGATAATTTCTTATTGCAAGCTCTTACTCCCGGCATACAAGCAGTTGGTACAACGACTATTTGTAAGGGAGCAACGGCAGCATTAACGGCAACAGCAAATTGTGGGCTTTCATTAGCGAACTACAACTTCGCTTGGACACCAACCACAGGGCTTAGTTCGCCAACAACTATGAATACAAATGCCAGTCCTACGGTTACAACAACTTATACCTTAGTAGCAACACCAACTTCAACGATTGGTGGTTTGCCTTCTATTATATCAACTGTATTGGTAACTGTTATTCCTACATTTACGGTTAATCCTGCAAGCCAGTTCATTTATGCGGGACAAACAGCAACTATGACAGCCACAGGCAGTACAGGAACATATAGTTGGATGCCGGGGCCTTTGACAGGAAGTTTGGTAACCGTTACACCCACAGCAACAACTATTTACACAGTAACTAATGCAGCAAGCGGAACCTGTTCGGTTATTAATCCCACAGTTGTAGTCAGTACGGCTTGTAGTCAAACCGCAGCAGCATCATACAGTAATTTTACTGTTCCTTCAGGAACATACACGGCAGCAGGAACGGTTGTTGATTTAGCAGGTACAATTACATTTACAGGTAGTACATCGTTTACAGGATATACCATGAGAATGGCTCCGGGAACATTATTATATGTTGCAGCTCCTGGCATTTTAACTCTTGATAATTGCAAGTTATACGGATGTACAGAATTATGGCAGGGAATACAACTTGAATATAATCCAAGACAAGGAAGTATTGATGTTAAAAATGGAACGACTATTGAAGATATGTACGCAGGGATTTACAGACTGGCTGCAACCACCAATACAAGTACGCAGGGCATCATTAATATCAATAACAGTAAACTGAATAAAAACTATGTATCTGTTCAGTTAATAAGTGTTCCTGGGTCTACTGTGAGCGGAACAGCCTATAACTTAACCGTAAAAAACTCTACTATTACAACCGAATCAAGCATCACATCACCGGGCTTTAGTTTAAAACCAAGTACTATACCAAGTTATACATATGCTTACAACCAAATCGCTGGTGGGGCAAGTGGAGGTACTACTTCCTACACTGCGTTTCCAAGAGGCTTTATAGGGATTAATTTATATAATTTAAGTACAAATCATGTTGTAGTAATTGGAGATTCAGCGGGCTCATCAAATACGTTCAACACTTTCTCTAATTTAGATATTGGTATAATGGCAACCAATGCTCAACTAAGAGTACACAATAACTATTTCTATAATTTAAAAGGTTCTACTAAGCAGATTTATTTCAATCTTGCAAATCCAACCCCAACACCTATTGGCCCTGATGAGATAGGGGTTGGTATAGTTGCACAGCATACAGTAGCAAATACTTATAGTTTACAGGTTGGAACTAAAACATCGGCTCCTGTTATAGCATCTTTGGCTTATCCTAAATCAAATGCTTTTAAAACTATTAATAAAGGGATTTATTCTAAAAATTGCAACCTCATAATTGCTAAAGGAAATTTCTTTGATGCTGATACAACTGATGAACCTTCAACAGATTTCTTTTTACCGGGAGCAACTTCTCCTACCTACAACTATTATAAGGCACAAAGTGCTGTTTGGGTATCAGCTTTGGGTACTGGAGGAAGTATAACTAACAACTATATTAAAAATTACCGTGCTGGTATTTATGCTAGTATTACACTAAGTGTAACCTCTGGTTCATACCTTAATGTAAAAAGCAATACTGTATTGGTTAATAATGTTAATGGTTATTGTCGAAATGGTATTAATCTCGAACAGGTTGGCGGAGCTAATATGCCGGCTAGTGCTATCGAAGTTTCAGTCAATAACTTAAACAAGGTGTATAACGGAATTAATGCAAAAGCTATTTTAGCAGGATTATATGTTCATGATAATACAAGCATAACTCTTGATAACGTGAAGCTATTGGGTAAAGGTTCTGTGCCAACTACTTATTCTAATTTCGGGATTACTTTATCCAGTGTTCAGAATGGCAGAGTGGAGAAAAACCAGAACATTAATGGAATAGGTTCAATTACAGCCAGTAATTACAGTCTTACCAACGCTGTGTATGTTATTACAAGTACATCCAATACCATTACCTGCAATAGTGCTAACAATGTAGGAAGAGGTTTTTATTTTCAGGGGAATTGTTCAAGCCCTAACGGCTGGTTAGGTAATAGCATAAGTAACAGTTACCGAGGACTGGAGCTTAAAACAAGTGGAATGATTGGAACTCAAGGAACTACTCCAAGTGGCACATTAGCGGCAAATACATGGAGCAATGTGACACAAGAGACTTTTGTATCAACGACTACTAATGCTAATACGGCTTCTAATATGTTCGTAGAAGCAAACGGGACTTATACCACAGCACCAAGTTTAAATTTCGGGACAGCAGGTCAAATTTATATTAATGCACCTGCCGCTGGAATTGACATAAAAACAGGAACGCCTTTTGATTGCGGCGGCGGCGGTTGTGGAGGTTGTTTAATGGGAGCTATGTCTTCTGGTGGTTCTTTATCATCAGGGGCGAACAATTCTAACGATGCGATGTATAGTAATTTAGTAACTGCTAATACAAACACTTTTCCTCAATATCCTGAAGAAAACATATTCCAGAATCAGTTGTTGGTTTATAAACTTCAAAAACAAGGACAGGTTGCGCATAATGCTTCTAACCCAAACCTGCAAAATTTTTATGTAAATAACCAAAATTCAAACATTGGTAAATTTATTGATGCTCAGGATGCTTTAGCTAACAATCAAAGGGCATTAGCAGTTAGTAAAAATAATAATATCGCTCCTGTCAATACTGTTCAACAAAAAACTAAACTGGTAAATGAATTAATGTTTAAGCTCAATAACGATCCGTATTATACTTATAGTAATACTGAGTTGCAGGATTTATTTAGCATGGCTGATGAATGCAGTGTTAAAGGTTGGTATGTAACTCAATCCCGTAACATTTTAAATGCCATTAGTGGTTATTTAAGAGATTACGCAGATAATTGTGAGGATGGCAAATCGAAAAGCCGAATGGCTGGTGAAGATGAAAATGCCACTATTATTGAACCAAATCGCTCATTTAATTTGTTCCCTAATCCCAACAATGGGTCTATGATAATGTTCTATGATTTAGGGGCAGATAAAGAAGCGGAACTGAATTTATATGACGTAACAGGCAAATTAATTAATAATTATGTACTGCAAAACGGCATAGGGAATCTCGAGATAAATGAGGCTCAGTTACATAATGGTATTTATTTTTATCGTATCTTAGTTAAAGGAAAAATAATTCATACTAACAAAGTTGTTATCATTAAATAAATATTTAAAAGCATACGTCCTATTAGTAGGATGTATGCTTTTATTTCAAAGTAAGGTGCTTTCCCAAATCAATTTAATCGAAAATGGTGGTTTTGAAAAATACTCAAATTTAAATTGTAATAATGTCGCTATTCATGATTACGCTGTATTTCCTTCCAAACATGTTTTAGATAACTGGGAAACATTAAACAGTTCTGATTATTTTACGGCTGTTTGTACAAGTA
>JAEUTR010000324.1 GCA_016787365.1 Bacteroidia bacterium | reverse complement strand
TATTTCTCATCCTAACTTTGAAGATCATATAAATGTAGTTCGTCAAACCTTAATTGACATTGGAGCAGGAGATAAGGAAACAATTTTGGTATTTAACAAAATAGATGCGTTTAAATACGTAAAAAAAGACGAGGACGATTTAACACCTATGACTCGCGAAAATTTATCACTAGAGGAATTGAAAAAAACCTGGATGACAAATTTAAATCAAACCTGTGTTTATATTAGTGCAATCAATAAAGAAAACATTGTTGATTTTAAAAAGCTGGTTTATGATACCGTGAAGAAAATCCATGTAGTGAGATTTCCATATAACAACCTGTTTTATTAGTCTTTTTTGTATAACAAATTATTTATTAAATTCTCCGTCTTAAAAGTGTATGCTTCATAGGCTTTTCCTGTAGCTGGTCCGTTAAAGCCTGTATAAATTGATTTCACTTTATGATTTTTATCTAAAAAAATAGTTGTTGGAAAAGCCATTACGGTATTTAAAAAAGGTAAACTTTCAGATGCTTTATCTTTTCCCGTTAGACCGGTAATTAAAATTTCATAAGTAATATCAAAACGTTTGGTTAAACGTAAAATATTTGATTTTGCTTTTTCATTATCGGAAGTTCTTTCATAAGCTAAACCAATGATTTCTAAACCTTTTTTATTATACTGTTTATAAACTTTTGAGAGATAAGCGCTTTCGTCCATGCAATTAGGGCACCAGCTACCCATAATTTGAATAATAACGGGTTTGTTTTTATAGCGTTCGTCACTTAAACTTATTTTTTCGTTTTTAGCGTTGTAAAAAGAAAATTCAATGTTTGCATTGGCATCTTTTAAATAGGTTAATGCTTCAGGGTCTCTTAGTTCAAATTTATCATTACGTTTTGCAGTCCAGTTTTCATGCCAGCTTGAGCCCGAATAAAAATCTCCTTTGATAATTTCTTTACCGTTATGTTCTGCTATAAATAAAAATGCATGAGATCCATCAAAACAACTTAGATAAAGCTTCCCATTGTTTTCAGTTCCTTCTAAAAACCTGTAATCTCCGGTTTCTGTTAAAAAAGTACCTTCAACAATACTTGTATGTTTTATATGTTTAAATATACCTATAGCTTTACTGCTATCGTTGGTATTAGGACTAAAAGTGGTTTCCCATTTACCATCATAAAAATTGGTCGGTTTTTCAACAGGAACTATAAAGCGGTTTTTATTACCCTGATGGGCAGAAAAAGCAATAACGTTATTTTCTTTTTTGGTATGATTTATCCAAATACCTTTTAATCTATTATCACCAATTATTTGAGTTCTGAATTCAGTATCAAAAACAGGCATTTTAAAAATCAGAGAGTCATTTTTGATGCTTACTTCATCTACTACAATACGCTCCTGAGCATTATGTATAATAATTGCATAAGAACCTTTTGAATTTTTAATTTCGAAATTAAAAGGTAATTCTAATTGTTTTTCAGAATTTAATAAAAGAGTCCCTCGCCAAATACCTTGTTGTAATTGACTAAAACATAGGTTTGCAATTAAAATAAATAATATAGTTAGTAGTTTCATAATTCTTATTTTATTTCTATTTCATCTATAAAGATAAATGCATCTCCTCCTTTTCCTTGATGCCAATCAGGTAATATGCCAAAATTAGTGGCTTTTATTTTTACATAACGTGTTTTTATTTTTTTATCAGATTTATTAAAAAAAGTACGCATTTGTAAATTGTAATCGTCTGCTGCTATTCCGTTTTCAATAATGCCAAATGGCCTGTAATTTATTCCATCTTCAGAAATAAAATATTCTACTTGTTTTGGAAAGATAATCCATGAGCGGGTATCCTGTAAAAAACTACTGTTTATAAATTGTATATCTGTTATTTTCCCTAAGTCAACCACACAATCAAAATCCTGATTTTGATATCCCTGCCAGCCACCGGCTTTCCAGTTAATAGTTCCGTGTTGGCCATCGATAATACCTTCATCTCCACCTGCATCGTACTGCTTGTTGTATTGTGATTGTAATTTAATTGTCCAGTTGTTTGGCTTTTTATAAATATAATTTGTAGCAGTTGCACTACTTTCAGTTTTAATAAATGCTTTTGCTTTAATAATGGCAGAAGAGTCGCAGTTAAATGGTCCTGTATATTTTTTGGATAACATGGTAGGCTCAGTTCCATTCATTGTATAGTAGATTACAGCTTTGATGTTAGGATGTATAATACTAATAGATTTTGAAGTTTCTGTTATTTTATTTGGAGTAATAATAATTGGTGTTTGAAGAATAGCTTTGCCTGTAATAGCTGATTTAGGTTGGAGTAATACCGATTTTCCAAATACACTTTTTTCATCCGGTTTTTCAGACATGATAAATTTTAAATTACCACCACTTATAATTGAACTATGAAGTAAAGAGGAACTGTTTGTTGTTTTTTTGTTGAGTGTGGATGATTGTATGTATTGAAAATTACCAGATGGATTTTGTTTACTTATTTCAAAGGTCTTGCCATTTTCTAAATGAATGATAACCTTATCAAATAAAGGAGAGCCAATAGTATATTCAGGTTTTCCAGGGCATACCTGATAAAATCCCATTGAGCTTAATACATACCATGCACTCATTTGTCCGCAATCTTCGTTGCCGATTAATCCGTCCGGAGTGTTTTTATAAAATTGGGTTAATATCTGATAAACCTTCTCTTGAGTTTTGTATGGCTTGCCAATGTAATTATATAAGTAAGCCATGTGATGACTGGGTTCATTACCATGCGCATATTGTCCAATTAAACCGGTAATATCAACTTGTGTTCTTCCTTCTGTTTCACTATTTGTGCTAAATAATTCATCTAATTTTTCTTCCATTTTTTGTTCGCCACCCATTAAATTAATTAACCCGGTAATATCTTGCGGAACAAAAAAAGAGTATTGCCAACTATTGGCTTCGGTATAATGATTGTTTACCTCTTTTGGTTCAAAGGGTGATAGCCAGTTACCATTTTTTCTTGGACGCATAAAACCTGTATGGTTATCATACACATTTTTGTAAGCTTGAGCTCTAACCATCAATTTTTCGAAATCTGATGATTGATTTATTTTTTTCGAAACCTGTGCCACACACCAGTTATCGTAAGCATATTCAAGGGTTTTGGATACGCTTTCCGATTCATCATCTATTTGTAAATAATTGTTTTTATTAAAAGTTGGGATACCAAGATTTGTATAATTACTTGCTGCTAACATCGCTTCGTAAGCAATTTTTTTATTATAACCTCCTATATTTTTTGTAAATGCGTCTGCAATTACCGATACGCTATGAAATCCAATCATACAATTAGTTTCGTTGGCTGATAATTCCCACATGGGCAATCGGCCGCTTTCTTTATACTGTTGCAAAAATGTATTAATAATGTCTGAAGTCCGTTTTTGTTCAATTATAGTAAACAAAGGATGTAATCCTCTAAAGGTATCCCATAGCGAAAAGATAGTATATGGTGTAAAGCCATTTGCCTGATGTATTTTAAAATCTCTGCCTCTATATGTTCCATCTACATCACCTGCTAATGAAGGATGAATGAAGCAGTGGTATAAGGCGGTATAAAAAACAGTTGCTTTTTCTGTATTGTTGGTTTGAACATCAATTTTAGATAATTCTTTTTCCCAACTTAATTCAGCATTTTTTTTATAAATTTCAAAATCCCAATGATTAGCTTCTGCTTCTAAATTTTTTACAGCACCATCAATACCGGTTTGTGAAATACCTGTTTTTATAATCAAAGGCTTTCCATCAGTATTATTGAACCGAAATAATCCGGCTGTTATTTTTTCGTCTTCATTAGGATTTTTTTGCAAAGATTCAATCGTATTTAATTTTTTTGAAATAATAGGTTTGTTAAATTTCATTGCAAAGTATACGTATTGTTTTATCGCCCATCCTTCGCTAATACGATAGCCCACAACGGTTACACTATCTATTAATTTTAATGTACATTTTAATGTTTTGTCTCGGTGTAATAAATCAATAACAACAGATGCCGTATCTGTTTTAGGAAATGTGTATTGATGAATTCCTACGCGTTGTGTAGTAGTTAATTGAACATCAATATTATTTTCCAACTGAACCTGATAGAAACCGGCACTTGCCTTTTCTTTTAAATGAGAAAATTTTGTTGGATAGGTTTTGTTTTTATAATGATTGGTATTAAGTATTGGCATTACTAAAATATCGCCGTAGTCGCTTACTCCTGCACCGCTTAAATGTGTATGCGAAAAACCATATATTACAGAATCAGGGTAATAATAACCGCCACAGCCTTCCCAGCTACCGTCAACTCTTGTGTCTGGACTTAATTGTACCATTCCGAAAGGGACAACTGCTCCGGGAAATGTGTGCCCTGTGCCACCTGTTCCTATAAATGGATTTACATATTTTGCATGTATGTTCGTTTGAGAAAATCCCAACAATACAATACCTTGTAAATAAAGAAGCCACAATTTATAACCCATCATTTTAAGATTATGTTACTCTTCTTCGTCGCTGTGTAATTCAAGCAATTCTTTTGGGTAATCATCTTTTAAAATATATACACCGGTCATTGGATTAATAATTTCACGAATGCTTTTTAAGTGTACATAAAATGTCATTCCATTTTTAGTTTCTGTTTTTTCAGTTTTGCTAATGGCTTTTTTAGAAAACGGAAATAAAGTTTTTGAGCCATGGGTCATTGTGCATTCCAAAACAGTCATATCAGGAATTTCAAAATTAAATTCATCATCATTTGGGTATAATCCATTCAACAAATAAGTGGTGTTATTGTTCACTTTAAAATTGCTAACATCTCCCTGAACTTCAAATTCATCTTCCCATAGGTATTTAATGTTGTCTTCCGTTTCTTCTCCTTCATTTTCTTTATCGGCATACGCCTGATTAAATTTAGAATTTACAAGTTTAACATTTATAGTTACTGTCATAATGTGTTGGTTAATTAGTGAGTAGAGTTTGAATTTGATTCCAGTTCAATGCCTTGTTTTTTAAAGATCGAAGTTACTTTAAGAGCGTACCACGCTAGATAAGCAAAGCAAAACACAGTAATGATATACGACATATGTGGATTTAATACATCTACTAAAAATCCCTGAAATGGTGGAATAACAGCGCCACCTAATATCATCATCACTAATAGGGAAGAACCTTGATTAGTATATTTACCTAAACCATTAATAGCTAAAGCAAATATACATGGCCACATTACTGAACAAAATAATCCACCACTAATAAATGAGTATAAGGCTAAATTACCTGTACTTACTAAACCAATTACCATCATCGCACAAGCCGTTAAACTTAGTATCATTAAAGTACGTGCCGGATTATCACCGGAGAAAATAAAAATTAAGGTGGCTAATAAAATGTAAGGGATATAAAATAAATAATCTTCTACAGTGCTTCCTCTTAAATAATTTACGCCACATATTACACCAAATGCAATAAATGGTGTAATGAATTGCATGACGATTTTCACTGTTTTGCTGAAATTAAAAACTGCTAACGCGCCTGTCCAACGACCAATCATTAAGCTTCCCCAATACAAGGAAATAAAATGCGATATTTTTGTATGATCAATTCCTTTTATCTCTGGCATTGCTAAAAGGGCTCCCATATTACTTTGTATGGTAACTTCTACACCTACATATACAAATATGGCAATCATTCCTAAAGTTAATTGAGGATATTTTAAAGCGCCTAAATCTTTATCTAATTTTTCGGAATTGGTGACTTCTGGTAATTTTGAAAACCACAAGATACTTGCGCATAGGATAAATAAAGCAAATAAAATTAATGCCGGAACTTTTACAGCGTCTAAACTACTATCAGCTGCTGCCGGAGCATTGATATTACCAAACAAAGCATAGCTTAAAATAACAGGACCAATCGTTGTTCCAAACGAATTTATTCCACCCGCTAAGTTTAAACGTTGAGCGCCTGTTTCCTTTGCTCCAAAATTTATCACAAAAGGATTAGCTACAATTTGTTGCAAAGCAAAACCTAAACCAATCACAAACAATGCGCATAATAATAAAGGGTAGGAATTTAAACTAGCCGCAGGAATAAAAAACAAAGAACCAATAGCCGAAATTAATAAACCTAAAATTAATGCTTTTTTGTAGCCTATTTTATTTATTGGGTCGCCAATGGAACGGGACGTGAAAAAGTAAATAACAGAACCAACGGCATAAGCTGCATAAAATGCCAAATCAACTAATTGAGATTGAAATTGCGTTAGTGTAAATTTTTCTTTAAACAAAGGAATTAAAATACCATTACTTGCTGCCACAAAACCCCAAAAGAAAAATACACTGATAAGCGCTACAAAAGATGATTGTAATTTTTGCATAAAATAGTTTTAATAGTTACCTAAGGTAGCGGTTTTAGAATGGCTTCATTTTCATTCCCAACCCCATTTATTAACAACCCTCTTTTTACTACTTCTTTCTATAACTTCTAACTTTTAACTTCTAATTTCTAACTTTATCGAATGCAATTACTTACCCCAACACATTGGCAAGACTACGAATTAATAGATTGTGGTGATTTTGAAAAATTAGAACGCTTTGGTAAATACATTACCATTCGTCCCGAACCACAAGCTGTTTGGAAAAAACGCTATACTTATAGTGAGTGGGAAAAACAAGCACATGTAAAATTTGTACCTAAAAGTAGTTCAAGCGGAGAATGGAAAGCTTTGAAAAAAATGCCAGATCAATGGACCATCAATTATCCATTAGGTAAAACTGAAATCACTTTGCGTTTAGGTTTAACATCGTTTAAACATGTTGGTGTATTTCCTGAGCAAGCTTGTAATTGGGATGTAATCTATGATTATTTGGTAGATTTAGAAAAACCTAAATTTTTAAATTTATTTGCTTACACAGGAGGCGCAAGTATTGCGGCAAGAGCAGCAGGCGCTGATGTAACGCATGTAGATAGCATTAAACAGGTAGTGAATTGGGCAAATGAGAATATGCAAAAATCAAACTTGGATAATATTCGATGGATGATTGATGATGCTTTGAAATTTGTAAAGAAAGAACAACGCAGAGGAAATTTATATCAAGGTATTATTTTAGATCCACCAGCCTTTGGGCATGGACCAAACGGAGAGAAGTGGAAACTAGAGGATAATATTTTGGAAATGATTGATAGTGTACTGGAAATTGTTGATCCTCAACAACACTTGCTAATATTAAATGCCTATTCATTAGGATTTTCGGCATTAGTACCTGAAAATTTATTGCAACCTTTTGCAGCAAAACATAAATCTAATTTGAGTATTGGCGAATTGTATTTAAATGCAAAAAGTGGCGTGAAATTACCATTAGGAGTTTGGGGAAGATTAGAAAAAAAATAATCTATGCATATTGATATCATTACGGTTCATCCGCCTTTATTAGAAAGTCCATTTAGTCACAGCATTTTAAAACGTGCCGCTCAAAAAGGCTTGGTTACTGTTAATGTAATTGATTTACGCCAATATGGAATTGAACCTCACCGAAAAGTAGATGATTATGCTTTTGGTGGGGGAGCAGGAATGGTAATGATGATTGAACCAATTGCCAATTGCATTACTGATTTAAAAAAGCAACGTACCTACGACGAAATCATCTACATGACTCCGGATGGAGAAACCTTAAAACAAAACACCTGTAATCATTTATCGACGCTTAATAATATTATGGTGTTATGTGGCCATTATAAAGGAATTGATGAGCGCATTAGAGAGCATTTTATAACGAAGGAAATTTCTATTGGAGATTATGTATTAAGTGGAGGAGAGTTGCCTGCTGCTGTTTTATGTGACGGGATTATTCGTTTAATTCCCGGCGTATTAAATGATGAAACATCGGCTTTGTCAGATTCTTTTCAGGATAATTTGTTGTCACCTCCGGTTTATACACGCCCTGCAGATTATAATGGATGGAAAGTGCCGGAAATTTTAACGAGTGGAAACACTAAAAAAGTGGAAGAGTGGAGGCATGAACAATCCTTAGAAAGAACAAAGATTCGTCGTCCTGATTTATTGCTTTGATTATAACCCTTTCAGGGTTCTAAACCCTGAAAGGGTTATACAAACATTATCTTGTTAATTATTCATTTTTATATTTTGATTACGTTTTTATTTCCCCCTTATTTTTAGTAGATATTAAAACTAGTAAACGTGTCGAATAGAACTGCTACCCAAAAATTAAAAACATCTTCGGTTACTGTTGTCATTAGTTTGGCATTGGTATTATTTATGTTAGGCCTTTTAGGCTTGGTGGTTATTAATGCTAAAAAATTATCAAATCATATTAAAGAAAATGTTGGCTTCCAAGTTGTATTAAAAGACACTACAACACAAGCCGAATTGGATATCTTAAAACAAGAAATTAGTTCGTCGGCATTTACCAAACAGGTTGATTATATTAGTAAAGACGAAGCTGCTAAAAAATTACAAAAAGATTTAGGCGAAGATTTTATTTCGTTTTTAGGATATAATCCTTTATTATCTTCATTAGATGTAAAATTAAATTCGGATTACGCTAACATTGATAGTTTATCTGGATTTGAAAAACAAATTATGCAAAAGCATTTTGTAAAAGAAGTCATTTATCATAAAGACATGATTAAGCAAGTGAATGATAATGCTAAAGTGATTAGTTTATATATTTTAATTTTTAGCGGGTTGTTATTAATAGTAGCTATTGCATTAATTAATAACACCATTCGCTTATCTATTTACGCCAAACGTTTTTTAATTCGCACAATGTATTTAGTTGGAGCTACTCAGGGTTTCATTCGAATGCCATTTATTTTAAAAGGCGTTCGTCAGGGGGTTATTGCAGGCTTATTAGCAGGGTTTTTATTAGCTGGCTTTTTAGTATTGAGTACAAATTATATTCCTGATTTATTGCAGTTACAAGACCCTAATTTGTTGGCAGTATTATTTGCCGGGATAGTAGCTTTGGGTGTTTTAATTTCCGGATTAAGCGCAGCGCTTTCGGTAAGTAGGTACTTACGATTAAAAACAGACGATTTATATTTCTAAATTATAAATACAAATAGCACATATTTTAAACTAGGTGTTTTAATCTCTGTCATATGTTTAGTTTGTTTATTTGCCTTTCGTAAACAGCAGCCATCAACTTTAATTATCCCTTCGGGAACAACTATTGCTGAGCGCTTTTCCCCACCAACAAGTTACACAAGAATAAAATCTGAGAAAAATTCATTTGCTGAATTTTTACAAAACACGTCTTTAAAACCACATGGCACTTTAGTACATTATTACAATGGCGAAGAAAAATCGAATAAAGTAGCGTCTGCAGTTTTAAGTTATGATGTAGGAACTAAAGATTTACAACAATGTGCCGATGCTGTGATGCGTTTGCGTGCAGAGTATTTATATAAAACAAAACAGTTTGATGCTTTACATTTTAATTTCACAAACGGATTTAATGCAACTTATAGTAAATGGAGAAGCGGCTATCGTATTGCCGTGAAAGGAAATAATGTAAACTGGGTAAAAACAACTAAAGAAAGTGAATCATACCAATCGTTTAGAGAATATTTAAATGTAGTTTTTACTTATGCAGGTACTGCTTCTTTAACTAAGGAATTAAAACAAATTACTTTGGCTCAAATGCAGATTGGAGATGTTTTTATTAAAGGCGGTTCGCCTGGACATGCTGTAATTGTGGTGGATATGGCTGTGAATCCTAAAACCAATAAAAAAGTATTTATGATTGCACAAAGTTATATGCCTGCACAAGACATCCATATATTAATTAATACAAATAAAACAGGTATTTCTCCTTGGTATGATTTAGTAGAAACCGCTACTGAAGTTCAAACACCCGAATGGACTTTTGAAGGAAATCAGTTGAAACGGTTTTAAATAAAAAAGACCGCCTTTTCAGACAGTCTTTAAGAAGGGTAAATGATGGGGCTCGAACCCACGACCCTCGGTACCACAAACCGATGCTCTAACCAACTGAGCTACATCTACCATTTTGGGCTACAAATGTAATAAAATATTTTATTACACGAAAAATTTGAGTAAAAAAAAGCATAAATAGGATTTTTATATTTTTTGTCACCCTGAAACAAGTTCAGCATGACTAATCATTTTTTATAGTTCACCATATAGTGTAAGCCTACAGACTCTTTTCGTCTAATCGCATGCTTAATAATCAAATAACCAATACAAATTAAGTTACGTAATTCGCATAGTTTTTGAGTAACCGTGGTTTTTTCGTAAAGAGCTTCGTTTTCTTTATATAAAATCTCTAAACGGTCAAATGCACGCTGTAAGCGTAATTCAGAACGAACAATCCCTACATAATTACTCATAATTTGCTGTACTTCGCGCTGAGATTGGGTAATTAAAATCATTTCTTCGGCGTGTTCGGTTCCTTCTGCATCCCAATTAGGAATTCCTTCTTTATACGATATTTGAGAAATAATGTCAATGCCTTTTTTGGCGGCACGATGAGCAAAAACAACCGCTTCCAATAATGAATTACTAGCCAAACGATTAGCTCCATGTAAACCTGTGCAAGCACATTCGCCTACTGCAAATAAGTTAGCTAAAGTGGATTGTCCTTCTTTATTTACTAAAATGCCACCACATAAATAATGCATAGCTGGTACAACAGGAATCATTTTCACAAAAGGGTCAATTCCTAATTTCATACACTTTTCGTAAATGTTTGGAAAATGTTCTATAAATGCTTTTCTATCAATGTGTCGGCAATCTAAATACACAAAATCTTCACCTCGTGTTTTTAATTCATTATCAATGGCTCTGGCAACAATATCACGTGGCGCTAGGGATAAGCGCTCATCATATTTTTGCATAAATTCTTTACCATCTATGGTTTTTAAAACAGCGCCAAATCCTCTAATAGCTTCTGTAATTAAAAAACTAGGGTGTTCACCTGGATTGTATAATGAAGTAGGGTGAAACTGCACAAATTCCATGTCACGTACTCTGCCTTTGGCACGGTAAACCATCGCAATACCATCGCCAGTAGCAATAGTTGGGTTGGTTGTGGTAGCATACACGTGCCCAGCACCACCTGTTGCCATTAAGGTAATTTTAGAAAGAACAGTTTCTATTTTTTGTGTTTTGGTATTTAAAATATAGGCACCAAAACAGTGTATGTTTTCGGAATGAGAAGTAACTACTTCACCTAAATGATGTTGTGTAATAATATCAATAGCGTAGTGATGATCGAGAACGGTAATGTTTTTATGTTTACGAATTTGAGCAATTAAGGCGCGTTCAATTTCGTAACCAGTAATGTCTTTGTAATGTAAAATACGGTGCTCAGAGTGACCACCTTCTTTTGCTAAATCATAAGAACCTTCTTTGTTTTTGTCAAAATTGGCGCCTAGTTCAATGAGTTCTCGCACTCTTTCGGTTCCTTCGGTCACTACTACTCTTACAGCTTCTTCATCACATAATCCAGCTCCTGCAATTAAAGTATCTTGAATGTGTTTTTCAATGGAATCTTTATCATGCCAAACGGCAGCTATGCCACCTTGGGCATATTTTGTGTTCGATTCGTCCTCGTTGCTTTTAGTAACAATATATACAGTACCGTGTTCGGCTACTTTAAGCGCGTAACTTAAACCAGCAATGCCACTACCTATAATTAAGAAATCTACTTTTTGCTGCATGGTTTATTTTTTAAGTAATCGAGCCACGTATTTTCCTACGATATCAAATTCTAGATTAACAACATCGTTTACTTTTAAATGTTTAAATACGGTATTTTCAAAAGTATAAGGGATAATGCAAACTGAAAATGAATCATCTTTTGAATCTACCACCGTTAAGCTTGTTCCATTAATGGTGATACTTCCTTTTTCTACGGTTACATTTCCTAATTGGTTGTTGTATGAAATTGTATAAGTCCAACTGCCTTTATTATCAATAATAGAAGTAACAATACCTGTTTGATCCACATGTCCCTGAACGATATGTCCATCAAATCGTCCATTAGCTGGCATACAACGTTCTAAGTTTACATAATCACCCACTTTTAAAGTTCCTAAATTGGTTTTTTGTAAAGTTTCGTCAATAGCAGTTACGGTATATTGATTGCCGTTTATTTTTACAACCGTTAAGCATACGCCGTTGTGAGCTACACTTTGATCTATTTTTAATTCGTGAGTAAAAGCACAACTAAATGTAAAATGAACATTTGTATTTTCTTTTTCAATTGCTTCTACTTTTGAGAGGCCTTCTATAATTCCTGTAAACATATTACAAAGTTAGATATAATTATGTGTACTCAAAATTTAGTATGTCGCCCTGAACTTGTTTCAGAGTCTCTATTGAGATACTTAAAAGTTTAGCATGGCTTTTATTAGAAAAACGCTCTTACTTGTGCGCCACCAATATTAACTATTTTGTTATCCGGAGATTTCCTGCCATTGTAATTAATACTGATTTGTATATTGTTGGATAAGTTACGTTGGTAACTTAACTCCCAAGTGTAATTATAACCTGTTTTTAAAGCGTTTAGCATTTCGTATGCCACGGGAGTATTTTCCAGGTCGTTATAGGTGATATTAATAAAATCAGCTTTACCAGTTAAGCTTCCTTTTTCTACCTGATTATACTTAAATTCTAAACCAAAATCATTTAATTCTGCTTTCTGAAAACCTTCCTTAATAATATTTTGCTTTTTGTTGTGTTTGTATAATACACTTACTCTAAAAGCTGTATTAGGTTGATAGCTTAATTTTTGTTCTATATCATACGACTCTATTTTGTAATTACGGGTTGAGAAAAAACCGGATTCCGTTTGTTTTATTCCATATATATTGGTGCTGTTTATGCTCCATGCCTTGGTAAGGTTCCATCTCCAACGCCATTCATGTGTTGTATTTTCGCGGGTTTCAAAACCATTGGTTAATAATTGTTTACTTAAGTTGCTTTGATAAGTATAATCTGTTCCAAACACCGCCGCACTTTGATTAAAGAAAAGACTTTGCCTTAAAGAGTAATTTAAAGCGGTTAATAAAGAATCACTTAATTTGATGTCTACCGGATTAAACGTAAATAATTTACCATTGTCGTTTGATTTTTTATCAACTCTGTACGCGGATTGTGTTGCAAAACGGCTGATAAATTTTAAAGTTTTACCTGAAGTTTCATTTAAAAAAACAGCAGGTCGTAGATTTAAAGAAAAACTAAACTGATCGTGTAAGGCCTTTACATATTGATTGGTTGGTGTATAAACTCTAATGTATAAAGCCTGATCGGAAAACTGGGCAATTTCAAATTCATTTAATTCTTTAATGCCATTATCATTGTAATCTTTCCAGGCGTATGTTCCTTGCCCTGCGGCCACTAATAAATAATAATATTCTTTTTTGTTTTCTAAACCATAACCTGTTTCGTAAAATATAGTAGAAGTGATAAATCCTTTCATTAATCTTGGAGAATATTCTATTCTGCTCAATAAGGTATTATCAGGTTTTATTGTCATCGAGTCTCTTTTTAGTTTGAGCTCACGATAGGTAAACACCATTGAAAAAGGGTGATTGCGAATGCTATTAATATTGGCTGAAAAGCCCGTATTTTGCGCATAAGTAGAATCTTTTAAAATGGATGCATAGGCTTGCTTATCCCTGCGTTCGCGATAAAATATTTTATACAAATTCCCACTGGTATCTTTGTTCGTAATATTGCCTTCCCATTCCCAAAACTGATAGCTGCGTGATAGTAAACTATCGGATGTGTTTTTTTTGAATAGGTTTTGTTCAAATTCATCTAAATAATTTAACCTTAGTTTCCAGAAAGATTGAGAGAAAGTTGTTTTATGTCTGTAAAAATTACTTAGCTGAGAATTATAATTACTGGTAAGATAAGATCCGTTATAGGTTAAACTGTTAGTTTTAGTACTATAAAAACTACTCAAACTGTGCTTTAACCCTTTGTAAAAAACACCTTCATCAAAAAAATTGATGCCATACAATAGTCTTAATTTATTATCTTTTTGAATTCCTACCTGCGCAAATCCAACATGCTGATCGGTATTAATAGGCGCATTAACAGGCCTGTTCCAGTCGCGTTCAAATTCAATGGCGCGGTACCGCTCAATAGGATTAAAGTATTGCTGTACGTATTCATACCCTAAATTATATACAGCATTTAATGATTGTTTGCTGGCAGTATCTTTTTTTATAACGCTTTGGTTATTGCTGTTTACTTTAATACCATATCCATCATCATTATAAGAGTTAAATTTACTAAAGGTATTAATGTCATTTTTTGTATACACACCTTCTACATCTATATGATGGTATTTATTAAACTGATAATTAATGCCAGCCGTAAACATTTGTTTTTTCTTAGGAGTTACCAAAGGAATAACAGGTTCATAATTTCCCTGTAAAATACCGCCAACAGGCGCCACCCATTTATATACTTTTCCGTTTGCCGTGGTTGATACCTGAATGTAAAACCCATTATTTTCTCCCACATAACTATATTTTACGCGATATTTTGCACTATCCGGGTTGGTAGAATAGACGTAAATTTCCGGGTAGGTGACAGCAGAAACGGTAGAATCTTTTTTCCAGTAAAACACATCTGTTGTATTATATTCTGCTAATTCGGCACCACTTGTTACAGCCTTGCTTAAAGTGTCTCCCACATTAAACATGGTTAATTTTTGAGCTTCGGTTAAGGTTTGTTGTAAGGTTTTATTTTTATTATCCTGTTCGCCAAAAAAGTTTAAACGAACTTTTAATTTATCGCTTTCTATTTCTTCGCTTAAAAAGTATAACGAACGCGCATAGTTTCTTTCGGCGTATTGAAACTCGGCAATAATTCGCTTGTCTTTAGTAATAATTTGTTTGGCTGTAAACGTTAATTCAGCCGTATTGTAATCAATAATATAGTCGTTTTCCTGTCCGCGTTGTAGTAATCTTCCATCAACATAAATTCGCTCAGTACCGGATAATACAATGATAAATTGTTCGTTATCCGCTCCTCTTAATCTGTATGGTCCCTGATTGTTTTCTACACCCTGAATAATATTACGTGCAAATTTACCTTTACTCACCGCGCCACTTAATTGAGTTTTAAAAACAACCGGTTTTTTATTAATAGTATCGTTGTAATCGTTAGAAAAATATGCTCCCTGCGAACGTTTATAAAAATTCATGAAATAGCTGTTAGGTTTTTGTAATTGAAAATCCCCCACAATTAATTTCGAATTTTTATTAGATAGCTGAACAAATACCTTATCAAACTCTTGTAGCTGAGCAGTTGTCCCATCTGCCTGAAAAGGAATATTGTCATCGGTTGCCGCCAATAATAAATCTACTTCCTGAGTTAATTTACCACTTACCTGCAAGTTTAAACTCGAATTTACAACCACATCCTGATTATTACCAAAGCTAATACCACGACTGATACTTCCATTTTTATTAAGGCCGTCGGATATAAATGATTCGTTTGGCGGAGCAGATCCTGCAAAAGCCAAAGTCATTGGATTTACAGGTAACGACAAATCTTTTGTAAGTTGCGATGTATTTTGGTGATAATAAGATTTTTCGAAATTATAAGGAAATGTTTTATAAGATACAGCAACCGGATCTGTTGGACGCGTCTTAAAAATTATGGCTTTTAAACCGTAGTTGATTTGATAGGTAGATGAGTCTAAAGAATTATTTTTTGCTGTCAGTTTTATTGTGCCCGGCATTAAACTTAAACTATCTAAAAAAAGAGTATCAGATTTTACAAAATAATATTTTTGTTTTAAGTTCGTTTGAGATTGCGCATGGATAAAATATCCACACAAAAACAGAATTATTAAAATAAACCTAAATCTCACCATGCTTATAACGGTTTATAAATATAGAAATTGTATTTTTAAAGCCATAAATAGTATTACATGAGAATTATAACATATAACTTAAATGGCATTCGTGCCGCAATGAATAAAGGCTTGGTGGATTGGATAAAAGCTGCTAAACCTGATGTGTTATGCTTACAGGAAACAAAAGCAACTCCCGACCAGGTTGATGTAAGTGAGTTTGAGGCTTTAGGTTATCACCTATATTGGTATTCTGCACAAAAAAAAGGATACAGCGGAGTGGCTATTTTTAGCAAAATAAAACCTAAACATGTTGAATATGGTTGCGGAATAGAAAAATATGATTTCGAAGGCCGTATTATTCGTTTAGATTTTGATCATTGTTCTGTAATGAGCGTATACCATCCTAGTGGTAGTAGTGGAGACGACAGGCAGGCTTTTAAAATGCAGTGGTTGGCCGATTTTCAAAAATACATTGATGATTTAAAAGTTAAAATCCCTAACTTGATATTATGTGGAGATTATAATATTTGTCATAAACCAATAGATATCCATAATCCAAAATCAAACGCCAACACTTCTGGATTCTTGCCAGAAGAAAGAGAATGGATGGAGCAATTTATACAGTCGGGGTTCATAGATTCTTTCAGGCATTTTAATCAGGAGCCTCATCAATATAGTTGGTGGAGCTACAGAGCCGGCTCAAGAGGGAAAAATCTGGGCTGGAGAATTGATTACAATTTAGTGGCAAAACATTTGGACGTTCATTTGAAAAGAGCGGTTATTTTACCTGACGCTATGCACAGTGATCATTGCCCTGTTTTACTGGAAATTGAATTTTAACAAAATTGTCTATTTTTTTAGTTTTTTTAGTTTTTTAGGCTATATTTGTAATTACTATAAATTTATGTACTTAGGTATGAGAAAAATATTTATTCCACTAGTAGCGAGTGTGTTAACACTTGGCTGGACTTCATGTTCAGATGACAACAAAGACAACCACGACGGTGCTGAAGGGAAAGGCGGTGTTTTTATGGGCGGGGTAATGCGCATGAACGAAGTAGAAGCTTTTAAAAGCTTAAATCCAATTGCTGTTAATGAAATTGTTGGTATACACATAGGCACTCAACTATTTGAAGGACTTGTAAAGTTTGATCAAAATGATTTATCAATTAAGCCTGCAGTTGCTCGCTCTTGGGAAAGCAATGAAAATCAAACAGAGTGGACATTTCATATCCGTCAAGGCGTTATGTTTCATCCTGATGCTTGTTTCCCAGGAGGAAAAGGGAGAGCATTAACAGCTAACGATTTTAAAATTTGTTTTGATAAATTATGTTCCGCAGATCCTAACAATGCACAATTTGATGTTACATTTAAAGACAGAGTAGTTGGTGCAAATGAATCATTTGATGCCTCTAAGGCAGGAAAAACTTTAAGTGTTTCGGGTGTAAAAGTAGTAAACGATACAACTCTTACAATCTCTTTAAAATCCCCATTTGCTGGTTTTTTAAATGTTTTAGCAATGCCTGGTTGCTGGGTTTATCCAAAAGAAGCTTTAGATAAATATGGTTTGGATTTACGTGTTCATCCTGTAGGCACAGGCCCTTTTCAATTAGAAACAGTAAAAGAAGGCGAAGTATTGATTATGAAGAAAAACCCTAATTATTATGGATATGATAAAGATGGGAATAAATTACCTTATTTGGATGGACTAAAATATACGTTTATCCGTGAGAAAAAAGCAGAGATTTTAGAGTTCAAATCAGGTAATTTAGATATGGTATACCGTTTACCTGTTGAGGTTTTCCATGATATTATGGGAGATTTGGAACATGCTAAAGATCGTAAAACAGAATTTCAAATTTTAAATTCGCCGGCATTTAATATCAATTACTTAGGCTTTAATTGCGCTAGCCCAGCTTTTGATAAAAAAGAAGTGCGTTTGGCATTCAATTATGCAATTGACAGACATAAAATAGCTGATTTTACTATTCAGGGTGAAGGGACTTCAGCTGATTACGGAATGGTTCCTTATGTTGAGGCATTTGAAAAAGATGGATATAACTTTAAAGGATTAAGAGGATATACTTTAGATGTAGCTAAGGCAAAAGAATACATGAAAAAAGCAGGATATGCTGACGGAAAAGGGTTCCCTAAAGTTACTTTAGAAATTAATGGCGGCGGTGGAGATAGAAATATCTTAATTGCTGAAGTAGTTCAAAAAATGCTTAAAGAGAATTTAAATGTAGATATTGACATTAACACTGTTCCATTTGCAGAACATATTGAGAATGTATCATCTGGAAAATCTGACTTCTTCCGTTTTGCATGGATTGCAGATTATCCGGATCCTGAAACTTTCTTAACAGTTTTCTACGGAAAACATGTACCTAAAAATGCTACAGACAAATCCTATGTAAACTATACGCGTTTTAGAAACGCACGTTTTGATTCTTTATTTGCTGCTTCTTTTGTTGAGGCAGATAAAACAAAACGTTATGCATTGTTGAGCCAAGCAGAACAGGTGATGTTAGATGAAGCTCCAATAATGCCTATTTTCTATGATGAAAATTATCGTTTAGAGCAATTAAACGTTCGTAATTTCCCTGAAAACGCAATGAATTATATGGATTTATCAGTTGTGTATTTAATACCAAAAGATAAAATGCCAAAAAAATAATTGATACTGTTCAAACTTAAAAATCCCGATTGCTAGCAATCGGGATTTTTTTATTTTATACAATATAAACCGTGTTTTATAATTTATTCAACCGTCACACTCTTTGCTAAGTTTCTTGGTTGATCCACATTACAACCACGCATTACAGCAATATGATATGATAACAATTGCCAAGGAATAACCGATACTAATGGCACTAATGATTCGTCTGTTTCAGGAATTTCAATCACGTGCTCTGCCATTTTCTTCACATCAACATCACCTGCAGTTACAATAGCAATAATCCTTCCTTTACGAGCTTTTACTTCCTGAATGTTACTTACTACCTTTTCGTAGTTAGGCCCTTTTGTTGCAATAACAAATACAGGCATAGCCTCATCAATTAAAGCAATTGGACCATGTTTCATTTCAGCTGCAGGGTAACCTTCGGCATGTATGTATGAAATCTCTTTTAATTTTAAAGCGCCTTCTAATGCTACAGGGAAAGAATAGCCTCTTCCTAGGTACAATGCATTTGAGGCATCTTTATACTCGGCAGCAATTAATTTAATAGAATCATTTAATTTTAATACTTCTTCTACTTTTGCAGGAATAGATTCCATCTCATATAATAACTGACGGTATCTGCTTTCGGCAATTGCTCCTTTTACTTTAGCAACATGCAATGCCATTAACGTTAATACGGTTACTTGTGCTGTAAATGCTTTTGTTGAAGCCACTCCAATTTCCGGTCCGGCATGTGTGTATGAACCTGCATGAGTAGCACGAGCAATCGAAGAACCTACCACATTACATACTCCAAAAATAGTGGCGCCTTTTGCTTTTGCTAATTCAATGGCTGCTAATGTATCCGCTGTTTCTCCACTTTGAGAAATAGCAATGACGATATCATCCGGGTAAATAATTGGATTACGGTATCTGAATTCAGATGCATATTCTACTTCAACTGGGATACGTGCATATTCTTCAAATAAATATTCGGCTACCATACCAGCATGCCATGATGTTCCACAAGCAATAACTAAAATACGTTTGGCATTTTTAAATTTACCTTCGTGCTCTTCAATGCCGCCCATTTTTAAATGACCTGTTTCAGAATTTAAACGACCACGCATACTATCAAAAATAGAACGAGGTTGCTCATAAATTTCTTTCAACATAAAATGATCGTAGCCGCCTTTTTCAATGGCTTCTAATTCCATTTCTAATTCTTGCACATAAGGCGTAATTTCTTTATCACGAATGGTTCTGATTTTTAATTCTTCTCCTCTGCGAATAATAGCAACATGTTCATCTTCGATATACACTACATTTTTTGTGTACTCTACAATTGGCGAAGCATCAGAAGCAATAAAGTATTCATCTTTGCCAACACCAATTACCATTGGACTACCTTTTTTAGCAGCAATTAATGTATCAGGATCATTTTTATCTAAGATCACAATAGCGTAAGCACCGTTTACTTGTTTTAAAGCAGCCATTACTGCATGCCCTAATTTCATGCCCACTTCATGCTTGCGGATATCCTCAATCAAATGAATTAAAACTTCAGTATCTGTCTCTGATAAAAAGGTATGCCCACGTTTTTGTAAACCTTCTTTAATAGAAGCGTAATTTTCAATAATACCATTATGGATAATGACTAAATCCTTGGTTTGAGAATAATGAGGATGAGAGTTCACATCATTTGGTTCTCCATGAGTAGCCCAACGTGTATGACCAATACCAATATTTCCGGATTTATCTTTGTCTTTACAAGACTCTAATAAATCAGATACTTTACCTTTTTTCTTATATACATTAAGGTTGCCTTCCGGTGAAACCATTGCCACTCCGGCACTGTCATACCCGCGATATTCTAAACGTTGTAACCCCTTGATTAAAATAGGAAACGCATCACGGTTTCCGATATATCCTACAATTCCACACATAATATTTCTTTAAAAAGACAAGGCTAATATAACGCTTTTTTCGCTAAAATATTGTCCGTCAATCACAATTAACTCTAAGATTGGTTTTTAGAAATAATATCGTTTAACGCTTCGCCAAGTAAAGGGAATTTGAATTGAAATCCTGTATTTATAAGTTTTTGTGAGCTTACACGGGAACCTTCTAATAATACATTTGCCATCTCACCAAATACTAATTTTAAGGCAAAAGCAGGAACGTTGGGCAAAAAAAATGGCTTTGAAAGATTTTTTGCCAGTTGTTTCGAAAAAGAATTATTAGTTGTTTCTTCGACAGAAACAGCATTGTAAATCCCTTTATAATTTGAATTGAAAAGAGCTTCGTGGAAAACAGACACTAAGTCATTTATATGAATCCAAGGCATATATTGCTTTCCTGAACCAACGGCAGAGCCTAATCCTAATTGAAATAACGGTAGTAATCTTTTTAAAGCCCCACCGTTGTTACTTAATACAATCCCAATTCGTATAATACAGGATTTATCTGAATTTAATTGGATATCGTTGTAGGATTGTTCCCATTGAGCACATGAGTTAGTTAAAAAATCATCTTGGCCCTTATCAGTTTCGGTAAATACTTTTTCAGAAGTAATCATTCCGTAAACGCCAACTGCACTAGCTCCCACAAAGGATTTTAATTGTATCTGTTTTCTTTTAACAACTTCAGTAATCAAGTTCATGCTATCAACTCTCGAGTCAATAATATCTTTTTTTCGAGTATCTGTCCAGCGTTTGTCAGCAATGCCACTGCCTGCTAAATGAACAATATGTTCTACACCGTCAAAGGCTTTCTCATCAATTTCGTTTTTTTCAACGTTCCAATAAAATGACTTTGTTTGAGGCAATGATTGAGGATTTCTTGAAAGAATTCGCACTTCATGTCCCTCTGCAACTAGGTGTTTAGTTAAAGCTTTTCCCACTAAACCCGTTCCGCCTGATATTAATATAATTGCCATGATGTATAAATTACAATTTAGCTGTAACTTTGTTTAAAGTTAAGATAAAATGAATCCGATTTTTGATATACATATTTTTGTTTGTAATAATCAACGCACTGGCACAGAGCGATTAAGTTGTGGGGAAATCCATGGCTTAGAACTAGTAGCTGAATTCAAAAAACAAATCAACGATTTAAAAGTGGGATTAAAAATTCGCGCAAATAAAAGTGGGTGTTTGGGAATTTGTGATTTGGGGCCAACAGTCGCCATTTATCCTGAAGGTATTTTTTATGTCGGCGTAAAAAAAGAGGATATAAAAGAAATCATTGAATCGCACATTATTAATAAAAAGCCGGTTGAAAGATTGCTATTAAAAGAATGGAAATAGAGACGATAACAAGCTTGCAAAAACCTGATTTATTTGAGAAGTTTAAAACTCAATTACATCGCGATTTTGAATTGTGTGGATATGCAGATGAATCTCCGAAATTAAATTCAAATAATTTAGAGCATGTGTTTCAAGAGGTTTTGAAATCAGTAATGGTTATTGAGAAAAAGGATTCGACTTCTCTTCAAAATTTATTGTATAGAATTGATGTGACTGAACTCCAAATAAAAAAAGAGGTAGCAAATCATCCTGAAAAAAATTTCCAACAAATTTTAGCTGAACTAATTGTAAAACGTATTTTGCAAAAAGTAATTTTAAAAGAACAATATTCTAAATAATATGAGCATAGAAATCCGTAAAGGTACTCCACAAGATATTGCGCCAGCATTACAATTGGTAAAAGAATTAGCTATATACGAAAAAGCGCCAAACGAAGTAGAAGTTACTATTGCTGAAATGACCGAATGGGGCTTTGGTTTAGATAAACAATTTGATTTTTATGTAGCTATATCAGATGGAGTTATTGTGGGAATGGCATTGTATTATTTTAAATACAGTACATGGAAAGGTAAGTGTTTATTTTTAGAAGATATTATTGTTACTGAATCTCAGCGTGGTAAAGGACTTGGTAAATTGTTATTTGATAAAGTCGTTCAGGTAAGTAAAGAAACGAAAGTGCGTCGTATGGAATGGCAAGTGTTGGATTGGAATACTCCTGCCATTGAGTTTTACAAAAAGTATGATGCTACTATGGATGGAGAATGGGTTAATTGTAAATTAACTAATTATCATTTAGAGAAGATGTAGAAATAAAAAAGGCTTACAAATTTTTGTAAGCCTTTTTTATTTTATAAACTCTTCACGCAATCAATAAAGAATTTTACTTTGTTTTTATCCAAATCAGGATACAAGCCATGACCTAAGTTTGCAATGTAGCGTTGTTTACCAAAGGCATTCACCATTTTACGTGCAGTAGCTTCAATTGTTTTTTCATCAGCATACAACATGCAAGGATCGGCATTACCTTGTAATGTTTTTTCGTGCCCAATAATGATACGCGCGTCCTGTGGATTAATCGTCCAATCTAAACCAATCGTATTGCAATTTAATTTAGCCATATCTGCTAATGCAAAGTGTGCGTCTTTAGCAAATACGGTAACTGGAACCAGTGGCTCAATGGCGTCACAAATTTTAGAAATGTATTTTAATGAAAATTCTAAATATTGTTCATGACCTAAAACTCCTGCCCAACTATCAAATAATTGAATCATATCGGCACCTGCGGCTATTTGTCCTTTTAAATAGTTGATAGTACTTTGAGTAATTTTCTCTAATAATTGATGTGCAAGTTCCGGTTGTTGGTATAAAAATTTCTTAGCTTGACTAAAGGTTTTACTTCCACTTCCTTCAACCATATAAGCCATTAATGTCCATGGTGCTCCGCCAAAACCAATTAAAGGTACGCGATTATTTAAATCCTTTTTAGTGAGTTTAATGGCTTGAATCACATAATCTAAATCGCCAGCATCTGCAATACGTAAATCATCAATATCTTTTTGTGATTTGATTGTTTTTTCAAAATTAGGCCCTTTAGCCTCAATCATTTGATAAGGTAATCCCATCGCTTCCGGAATTACCAAAATATCTGAAAAAATAATCGCGGCATCTACTCCTAAAATATCTACAGGTTGTATAGTTACTTCGGCTGCTAATTCAGGGTTTTTTACGAATTCAATAAAATTTTTAGCGCGAGCGCGAGTAGCTTTATATTCTGGTAAAATTCGTCCTGCTTGACGCATTAACCAAATAGGCACTCGTTCTACTTTTTCTCCTTTAGCTGCTCTTAATATGATGTCGTTTTGATACATTTAATTTAAAATTTCGTTTAGGTTAGTTTTAATTCTATTGCAAATATCATCCAGTGGCAAATCGTTGTCATCTTCGCCAAATGGATCTTCAATTTCTTCGGCAATTAATTCAATACTTGCAAAAACATACAATACAATAATCGTTATAGCAACCGTTGTATAACCAAATTCACTTCCAAAAAATATAGGTAGACTTATACAGTATAAAAAAATCATTTTCTTTAAAAAGATATTATACGAATAAGGAATTGGCGTATTTTTAATTCGTTCACACGCTCCGCAATTATCGGTAAACGATTTTAGTTCTTCATTTAATATAATTAACTGATCGCCTGATATATCTTTATTTTGATACAAGCTATTAATTTTTGCATATAATGATTTTGCAATTAAGTTAGGTTTATGATTTGCGTCTGCAAATTGGGCCAATTTAATAGTATCTGTCTGCGTAAAATCTTCCTGAATGTATTTCCCTCTTAAATGATTTTTAAAACTAAAAACGTAATTAACAATTAAATGTTTTACTTCTAATCTGTCTTTTTCATGCACCATAATGGTAGATAATTTAAGTGCCAGATTTCTTGAATTATTCACCACACTTCCCCATATTTTTCTACCTTCCCACCATCTGTCATAGGCTGAATTTGTTCTAAATACCAATAACATGGATAATACAAACCCTAAAATAGAATGCATCACTGTTGGATTTTTAGTACTTACGTGCAAAAAGTGTGCTTCTGCATAAACAATAATACCGGCATATATACCTATACTTACAAGCGACCAAAACAGCCTTCTGAAAGTATCACTTTTGTGAAATTGAATTATTAATGTAAACCAGTCTTTAGGATTGTATGTTACCATAATTTAGGATGCAAAGTTAACAGGTTTCGTCAATTTAACACTTTAAAATATGCCCAAATCGGGCAATAAATTGTTTGTTTTTTAAATATTTGAAAGTTTGTGACTTTATGGAGCCTTCAAATTCTTTAATTAGCCCTTTATTTAAAATTGATTGCCCACATATTTTTCCTTTTTTAAATGAGGAAACTGTTAATTTACCAGACTCATTTATTTCCAAATAAATATCCGCATAAAAATTTCCGCAATTTTTACAGTTCAATTTTTTGATGTTATATTTTTGTTTTAATTCAGTATATGCTATATAGTTCCAATTATTTTCAAAGGCTGTCCATTCTGCTTTTTCTGAATTTGAAAAAGAATAATAGGATTGATATAAATGTAACGTATCCGCTTGCGCATTTGTCTTGTTGATATTAAATAAACACAAGAAAACACATAAAATAAAACTCCAAAAAAACTTCATAATTGAGCAAAGATTAAACAAAATTATCTATAAAAATTACCGTTTATATAGTTTTCGACAAAAGATTTTGCGTTTAACAATTTTATAGATTAGCTTAGTTAAACATAATTATTAACTGGTTTGTTAATCAATTATACTTAAATGTTCATGCTATAAAAATTAAAACTAATGAAGTACTTTTTTACCCTTTCAATTGCCTTTTTATCATTTATTAAACTAAACGCACAAACACATTATTGTGCTGAACATAAGGCAAAACATTTCAATAAAAATTTATCAAGTTCCAAAGTTCAATCATCTGCATCTGTTACAGCTCCGGCTGAAAATATGTATGATCTAAAATTCTATCATTTAAATTTAAACATAGAGCGTAACTCTTTATTTGTTAGTGGAAATGTAAAAAGTTTAGCAAAAGTTGTTACTTTAAGTTTAGATTCATTTGCTTTTGTTTTACATGAAAACCATACGATTGACTCCGTTTACGTAAATGGAGCCAAGCGCAACTTTGTAAGAAGAGATAGTCTAGTTTTGGCAACAGCTGGTACACCAATACCTCAAA